>NZ_JBLWEX010000260.1:0-23434 GCF_048323875.1 Yersinia sp. LJYL362 | reverse complement strand
TCCAGCGCCGGTACTTGTCCGGCCAACATGGCTTTATACAGTTCACAGGCGGTATCCTGATCCAAATCGCGGGCATGATTTTTACCGCGCCCAATCTCTTTGATAATTTTGCTGTAATCCATGGTGCAGCATTTCCCCAATCAATGTTTAGAAAATACATATTACTGAAACTTTATCATCGATAGGGATGGATATGCCCGAAATAGTTATCAGGTTAAGTGGGGGATAAAAGCTGGGGTAACAATATCACTAACGGAGTTAATAGCGGTCAGTTTGCGGGGGAAACAGGCCACTACTGAGGGTGAAGCACCGCAGTGACCTGTATATCTCTATCTATTACTCAACTCTTCCGGTGGGCTAAACAACACACGGTAGATAGCTCCACCTAATGCTCCGCCGACTAAAGGTGCTAACCAAAATACCCATAACTGCTGTAATGCAATTCCACCGGCAAAAATGGCTACCCCGGTGCTGCGGGCTGGATTAACTGAAGTGTTATCGACTGGAATGCTGATTAAGTGAATCAGTGTCAGACACAGACCGATCGCCAGTGGAGCGGCTACTGCCGGAGAACGTATATCCGTCGCCCCCATAATCACCATCACGAACCCCATAGTTAAAATCACTTCGGCAACTAATACCGCTTGTAAACTATACCCCCCCGGTGAGCGGACGCCAAAGCCGTTACTGGCGAATCCGGCAGTCACATCGAAACCGGCCTTGCCACTGGCGATTAAATACAAAATCGCCGCCCCGGCTAGCCCACCCAGTACTTGTGCAATGATATAAGGAACCAATTGCGCGCCAGAAAAACGGCCTCCGACCCATAAACCAAGCGACACCGCAGGGTTAAAATGTGCACCAGAGACATGCCCTAATGCATAAGCCATCGTGACAACAGTCAGCCCGAATGCCAACGCCACACCGAGAAATCCGATACCCGCCACCGGGAACATTGCCGCCAATACTGCACTGCCACACCCGCCTAACACCAGCCAGAAAGTGCCAATAAACTCTGCCATTAGCTGTTTCATTCTGATCTACCTCTGCCCGCCAAATATGTCGATAGCAGTTAGCATTGCCGCTAACCAATAACCAGCAATTTTCACCGGAGGTACTGCCAGGCTTGACTTGTTAGAGTCAGCTTACCAGCGGCTGATATAAGCTTAGTCACTGGATTTATGCCTATCAGAAAAGATTTCAGATCAAATGGTTTTTTTCAGAAATCATTAATTTGAGGAATGAGATTTGCCATGAAATTTAAGTAAAATCGAAATATAAGCTGGCTAATTATCAATCAGAACAATCACTCGCTCCGCTTCATAACCAAACCAGCTTCGCAACCACTATAAGGCTGTTCGTTTTCTTCGTGCTTTCTTCCCTGAGGCCTTAGCAGCCGCCTTCACCATAGGAGTCGTAACAACTTTGCCCTCCGGCATCTCGGGCTGCTCAATAGGGAAAACAGGTAACGCTGCCAACAATCGCGAACCATAACCCTTGGTTAATAAACGCCGGTCATAAATAACAATTTCGCCATGGCATTGGTTACTGCGAATCAAACGCCCAACCTGCTGAATCAAGTTGAACGAAGCGCTTGGCAAACTTTGCACCTCAAACGGATAGCGATTCAATGACTTAAGCCATTCACCTTCGGTCAGAATAACCGGGCTATCAATAGGGGGAAATGCGATTTTGTGAATATGAACCTGAGTCAATAATTCACCTTTCAAATCCAATCCTTCAGCAAAGGATTGCAAACCTATCAATACACTGGCGATGCCCTTTTTCACCCGCTTACGGTGCTCTTCTACTAGCCGATAGCGGGGTTGATCCCCCTGAACTAACAGCATCAAACGCAGATCAGTGACATGGCTGAGAAAAGTTTGCATCGCCCGGTGGCTGCTAAATAGGATCAACATGCCCTTATGCCGCCCGCTGGCGTGTTGCGCGCGGAAGAATTGCGCCATTTCAGCCAGATGTTCGGCCTCATGGGCCATTGTTGGCTCAAAGCGCATTTTGGGAATAATCAGCTTCCCTTGCTCAATATGATTAAACGGCGATGACAAGGTTTCAAATCGGTCTCCGGCCTTCTCACTCAAGCCGCTGAGTTCCTGCAAACGAGCAAAACTATTCAGTGAGCGCAACGTTGCCGACGTGACAATGACGTGTGGCACTTTACGCCACAGCATTTTATCCAATTGATCGCTAACGCGTATTCCCACACAGTGAAAATAGAGATGAGTTTGGTTCTCACGATAATCCCGGCTAATCCACTTGGAAATTGGCGCATTCGATGCTTTTTCCATGGCGGCCAAGCGCCAAAGTTTGCTCATGGCCTCCAGATAACCCAATGTCCGGCTCATTTGCAAAATGGCACGATGTAACCGCACGATATCGTGCTTACCCGTTTGTTCGCTTAAATCATTAAGAATAAACTCAGCCAAACCACGTAAAGCATCCGTCAATTTGAATAATTTGGCGCAATCTTCCGTCAAACTTCCGGGTAACTCGCCCATTTCGAAACGATGTACCGCCGGACTGCCATCGGCTGGCAGCAGTTGGCTAACTTGCTGCTCGACACTCAACATCAGCTCACGCAGTTGCTCGCAGTGGTCTTTTAAACGTTCGGGATTAGCTAAACCGGGAGGGTTTTTAGGCCGATATTGCACCATGCATTGATCTACCAATCGAACAATCATATCCAATTGCATATTGGCAAAAACGGCGGTGATTTCACCTTCAATCTCGAGTGCATCACGGGCGACATCTGGCAAATGATGGCCCTCATCCAACACCAGCAGCAGCTCTTTGGGATTGGGCAACACGGATTCAGTTTCCAGTGCTGCCATGACTAATGCATGGTTAGCGACCACAACATCAGCACTCTCAATTTCCTTGCGGGCAATAAAAAACGGGCATTCACGAAAATAATGGCAATTTCGGCCAAGACAGTTGACCTTATCGGTGCTTAATTTAGCCCACAAACTGTCACTAAGTGATTGCTGATGATGGTCGCGTAATCCGTCCCAAACATGGCTGTTCAATGACTTAGACAACGCCAGGCACGTGGCCTGCTCTTCACCATTAGCGGGAGCCAGTTCATCACCGAGAAAAAGCGATAAATCCCCTTGCCCGGAGACATCGGTGCACATCGCCGCCAGATTACGCGGACAAACATACCGCCCACGCCCAAAGGCACCGGTGAATTTGAGGTCGGGAATAATCTTCTTCAACAGCGGCAAATCTTTACTGTAAATCTGATCCTGTAACGCCACATTGGCGGTACTGACCACCAGCGGCTTACTTTCTGCTCGGCTCACAGCAATGCCGGGAATCAGATAAGACAGGGTTTTGCCGACACCGGTCGGGGCCTCAATAGCCAAATGACGGCCTGCATCGCCCGCCAGGGTTTTCGCCACTTCGGCTATCATCTGGCGCTGCGGCGCACGGGAAATAAAGTCCGGGATCTGCTGTGAAAGAGCCTTATACCACTGACTAATTTGTTCTTTTACTGCTGGGGACAACGCCATGCATATCTTATCTAAACTGAGTGTTGCCCTATTGTCCCACACCGCAGCGCTCACGTCAGCCCGAAAGGGCTATACCCGTCATACTTCAAGCTGCATGTGCGTTGGCTACGTTCGCTACTCGAATTATTTTGGGTATAGATGAAGTGCCAGTTTAGTGAAAATAAAAATGAACAATATTTACGCAATAATGCAGTTATTTATGTTTTGTCATAAATGTATCACACAGATGCGGTAAAAATTCTGCGCTGGATGAATTCAGATAGATATTGGATACAGCAAAAAAATTTTACTACTCGCGTCTTTTCAAATAAGAGAAACAGGGCAAAAATATGAAACGTAATATTCTGGCAATCCTGGTACCGGCTTTATTAGTTGCCACCACGTCACACGCAGCAGAAATCTATAATAAAGATGGTAACAAGCTTGATTTATACGGAAAAGTAAAAGCGTTGCATTACTTCTCTGATAATAATAAAAGTGATGGCGACAAATCTTACGTCCGTTTTGGTTTTAAAGGTGCGACTCAAATTACTGACCAATTGACCGGTTACGGCCAATGGGAATATAACATTGCCGCTAACTATGCTGAAAGCCAAGAAACAAAAGATAACAAAACACGTTTAGCATTTGCAGGTTTACGTTATGGGAAATTAGGCTCAATCGATTATGGCCGTAACTACGGCGTATTATATGACATTGCTGCCTGGACCGATATGTTGCCAGAATTCGGTAATGACAGCTACACCCGAACCGACAACTTTATGACTGGCCGTACGACAGGTGTTGCTACTTACCGCAACACTGATTTCTTCGGTCTGGTTGATGGCCTGAAGTTCTCCCTGCAATATCAGGGTAAGAATGGCAGTGAAACTGACAATACCAATGGTCGTGCAGATGCGACTAAACAGAATGGTGACGGCTTTGGTTTATCTTCCAGCTATGAAATTGGCGCAGGTGTTAGTGTAGGTGCGGCCTATGCCTCATCTAACCGCACCACCGCACAGAAAGAAGGTCGATTTGGTAAAGGCGATAAAGCTGATGCCTGGACAACCGGTCTGAAATATGACGATAACGGTGTTTACTTAGGTGCAACTTACGCCGAAACACGTAATATGACACCTATTTCCGGCACCGCGGTTATTAATAATGTCTCAACCAGCGTCAGTGGTTTTGCTAATAAAACACAAAACGTTGAATTAGTTGCGCAATACCTGTTTGATTTCGGATTAAAACCTTCTTTGGCTTATATTCAGTCTAAAGGGAAGGATATCGAAGGGATTGGTGATGCCGATTTAGTTAAATATGTTGATATCGGTGCTTACTATTACTTCAATAAAAATATGTCTACCTATGTTGATTATAAAATCAACCAACTCAGCAATGATAATAAACTGAAACTGAATACAGATAACGTTGTTGCGGTTGGTCTGGTCTATCAGTTCTAATCGTTATTAATACTCGTCATACTTCAAACTGCATATGCGTTGGCTGCTTTCGTTCACCCCAGTCACTTACTTATGTAAGCTCCTGGGGACTCGCTCAGTTGCCGCCTTCATGCAGCTCGAATTATTTAGAGTATGTAAGCATTACCCTCATTATTTGAATGTTTTGTGAATTTATTTTATATGCGTCATCACATTTTGCCGGGAGGTCACTCCCGGTTTTTTATTTATCAATCATCATTTATTAACAGGAACAGATAATAATCCGATGTCACGTAATGCTTCAGTTACTGCACCTTTTCGCTTCTGCTCTGCCTTGCCCACCTTATCGGAGAAATGAGCTTGCTTAATCCATTGTTGATAGCGATTTTCACCCAGCGCCTTGTCTGCCTGAACCATCAGAGGGATTAGCCGTACACCAATATGGTCAAGGCTACGATAGGGCCATTGGCTCTGTTCAATAGAAAAAGGAGCCATAAAATCAAGCGCTTTAATCAAACTGCTGCCATTCGGCGTTTGGTAATGCCACAGAGAGACTTGAACTTTATCCGCCAATAAGGCCATCAGTATACCTGCCTGTAAACTGAAATAACTGTAATGGAATGAACGTGTTCGTGCCAATTCCAACGGTTGCGAGCCATCTGCCGCTAATTGGCTATTCAGTTTAGTTTTCAGCAACTCCGCCATCTCAGCCACGACTGCTGGTTGTTGCAAATACCAAGCGATCCCCGCCACTTGTACCGCATACCAATTGCCGTGATTATTCTGCGCAGCAGCTTCTTTTTTACCTGCTGCACTGTAGCGTAACCACTGTAGATACTCTGTCATCCACTGCCGAATTTGCTTTTCATCCTGCTCAGTCCAGTGTCTGTTTTGTTGTAATATTATCAACGAATCGACAATACGAGTGGCAAAATAACGTCCATCCAAGACCCCTGTTCCGCGCCCTGCAGCGATTCCCGGCACACCCTGAGCAAAATCCAGGTTAGGATTCATACGAGTATCCGGGTCAATAAACCAGGTTCTAATAAGGCTAATGGCTTTATCCGCATATTTCTGTTCCCCGGAAAAATACCAAGCCAGCGTCAATGCCTGTACCTTCGCCGTAAAATCAGCCAAACGTACGCCATCACTGTCCTCATTTTTACTGGCAGGATTAATCTGCCCATCTTTGCGTATCCAAGGTAAGCCGTCATTTTTTTGGCTGTCTGGCCACCAATACGCACTAAGACTCAGATAATCATGCTTAGAACCACTGGGCGGAACTCTATTTTTATCCATGACACTGGGGTTAGGTTGTTTCAGCACTTTGTCCGCTTGCTGCAATAACTGACGATAAGCCTGCTGGGTTGCCACAGGTATCTGCTCTCGCTCTTTCTCGTTATTTTGCGCGATAACCCGTTGGTTATGCTGTAATGCGCTGGCAGATAAAAAAGCATATTCATGCTGTGCCGCTGTAGCAACTGGCATCATAAACAGTGCCAGCAAGACGCAATAAACACGCGTTAGATGAGTGATACCCATCCTAATCTGACTCCCCATTGGCAAACGTATTACTCCCATAAATCACTCACCTTGTCTGATAATTGTCATATAGGCCCAGTTGAGCTATCTGATTTTATGCATCATGCCTGAAGCAATTTTTGCTTTCTTGAGAAGCGTAGCTTTTGTCACTGCTTATTAACCCAGCTGTTGTTAACCATAAGAATAACCCACTGTTTTAACGAAAATTTTAGATGAAAAATTAAAACGTAAAAAAATAATAAAAACCTTTGGTAACAATCACTATTCTCATGTTTACTGATACATCTCTGTTTTACTGTTCTTTCCTATTGAATAACTATGCTGAAGCAAAATAGCCGTAATCTGTGGTTGCTGGTCGGTTCACTGTTCACCTTATACTTCGTCTGGGGTTCTACTTATCTGGTCATCCGAATCGGGGTCGAAAGCTGGCCACCGTTGATGATGGCGGGATTACGCTACCTGATTGCCGGAGTCTTACTGTTCAGCTTCCTGGCTATTCGCGGCCATGCCCTGCCCACTTTGCGCCAATGGATGGGTGCCAGCGCAATTGGTATTTTATTATTAGCGATTGGTAATGGGTTGGTCACCATTGCAGAACACCAGCATGTCCCCTCCGGTATTGCTGCCGTCATGGTCGCGACCGTTCCATTATTCACTTTGTGTTTCAGTATGTTATGGGGAATGCGTAATACTAAACTGGAATGGTCAGGCATTGCACTTGGCCTGGCCGGCATTATATTACTCAATACCGGCAGCAACCTATTAGGCAATCCACTGGGAGCAATGCTGATATTACTGGCGTCTGCCAGCTGGGCATTTGGTTCGGTCTGGAGTTCACGACTGGCGTTACCCAGTGGGCCGATGTCCGGTGCGGCACAAATGCTGGTTGCGGGCGTTGTTCTGTTGCTTGCCAGCGCATTGAGCGGCGAAGAACTCAATCAAATGCCCTCGATGGGAGGGATACTCTCACTACTGTATTTGATTGTTTTTGGTTCCATGCTGGCTATCAGTGCTTACATGTTCTTGCTGAAAAATGTCCGCCCCGCTGTTGCAACCAGCTATGCCTATGTAAATCCGGTAGTTGCAGTATTGTTAGGCATTGGTTTTGCTGGTGAAAGTCTATCTACCACGGAATGGTGCGCGTTAGCCGTCATTGTTTCTGCTGTGGTATTAGTGACGCTGGGGAAATTTCTGTTTAAATCTCGTTAATCTCTGAGAATGCAACATGGTTGTTTCATTTAGCGAACGGGCTATAATTCACGCTGTTTAGATAAAAAGTGAAAATAATTATGCTGAGAAAAGCACTCATTATCCTGATTGCGGTTATGGCTCTGAGTTCATTAGGTGGCGTTTTTCTGGCTGGGCTGAACATTTATACCCGTTCAACGACCCCACATGAAACTGAAACTACCGAGTCCAGCCCATTGTCTGATATTGGCCCTGCGGGCTTGTCCAACAACGGTCAGGAATCACCGTAAGCCCCCATCCATTCGCGGCATCGCTGCTGCAAAAAATCTGCAAGCCCCTGACCCGTTCAGACACCTGTGAGCGGTGGGGGCATAATAGATTGAAGGGTAACATTTCGCCCTGCCAGTCCGGTAACACCTGAACCAAGCTCCCTGCACGAATATCCGCTATCACATCAATAGCGGCTTTATTGGCAATCCCCAGCCCTGCCAACGCCCAACGCCGGGCAATTTCACCGTCATCACTGATATATTCGCCAGACATAGTGATTTCCGAAATATCATCTTGTTGCATGAGTCACCATTGATTATAAAGGTGGCCATTACGCTGATATAACACCGCTGATGGCCCACCAATTGTGCTGGTCATCGGGTGTGTTGGCCATCGGGGCTTCGCTATTGCAGGTATTAAAGCCGGATTACGCCCAGTGTCGCGGTTTTTTTTTCCATCTGCTTAATCACATCATAGGCTGACCTGGGCAATATGCTAAATCCTTTGATTAATAACTTGTCCTTAGCAAAAATTGCCTGCGGAGAGTTAATTGTGGCTGTGATAGCCTGACGTATCTTGATGAGCTGCTCTTTGGATGTTGCTAATGAGGTAATCAATGGCAGCCCCGGGGCAATATTGGTTTGCGCTATAATTTTTATCCCGACAACAGCTGATGGGTTATCACGTTGTAATAATGCCAAACTCACGCAATCTATCGCGGCAATATCTGCTTGCCGCTGTTGAATCATTTCAATTGAGCGATAGTGACTTCCCGATGCAACACTGCGCGAAAAGAAACGCCCATTCACCGCCAGTGGGGCAATCAAAGCACGTAAAGCATTATATCCTGACTGGGAGTCTGTGCTGTTGAATGCAACGACACGAGAGCGAAAGTCAGAAAGCTGCAGCCCTTCTTCATCTGCACGGACCACCACTAAACTGCGGTAATACTCCCCTGAGCAATAAGGTGATTGATAGCTGAATGCGCCAACCAACTGAACTTGCTGTTGTAGTAAAGTCACCAGAGGAAAACCACATGTCTGACTCAAAAGCAGTTTAGGATCACGCCAATGTTGCAATAAATCTGAGGGCCAACATAATTGTTCGGGGACTGCGGTGACGCCATGGTGGTGCAATTGCTGCAATAATAATTGCCAAAAAGGTTGCACATCTTGCCGTGGCCTAACCCCGTACATCGGCAGTGAAATCAACATTAGCACCTACTTAAGAAGAACAGTAAAAACCGAAGTATCAGTGATCTTTTGCTGCAGAAAGAGACTGCAATTCCCGCCAGCGCGATAAACGTCGACTCCAACGGGTAAAAATCATATCCGTAATAATCGCTAATAGAGCGACGACAATCGCGCCCTGGATAACATAAGCGGTATTAAAACCACTCAGCCCGATAATAATCGGCGAGCCCAGGGTTTTCGTCCCTACCGTGGAAGCAATAGCAGCAGTACCAATATTGATAATGACTGACGTTCGGATCCCCGCGACAATAACCGGTGCAGCCAACGGTAACTCCACGCGCCACAAGATCTGTCTGGCATTCATTCCTACTCCTTCAGCAACCTCACGGATATCCTTGGAAACCGACTCAATACCGGTGATAGCGCCTTGTAAAATAGGTAATAAACCATAAAGTACTAAAGCAATGATGGCAGGTTTTTCGCTAAAACCCATCACCGGCACGGCAATAGCAAGCACCGCCACAGGAGGGAATGTCTGCCCCATCGCGACAATAGTTTCGACCACCGAACGAAACTCTTTCCCCGCAGGACGCGTGACGGCAACACCGGCGCTCACGCCAATCAAAACAGCGATAATGCTGGAAATTAGCACCAGGAAAACATGGGCAACCACCAGTGACCAAAATGTGTCTTGCACATATATGGGTCTGTCGAGATCAGGGAATAACGCCGAGAAAACGCCGCCCAAGGAAGTCATACCAAAAACCAGACTTGCCAATAAGAGCAATGCCCAACAAAGAGGGTCGGTTAACCCGCACAGTAACCCTGATTTAAGCTTCTCAATCAGGTGCTTTTTCTCCCCACGAATCTTGACGACAGTCGGTTTCATCATCGCTCCATATCCGCATCCGCAATCAAATCAGCAAAGTAAAGCACCCCCAATGGTTGCCCATGTTCGTCAACAACCCGTAATTTATCGGTCTGGCGCGACACAAAGAGGGAGAGTGCTTCACGCAAGCTAGTCGTACCGAGTATGGGTTGCCCTACCATTGTTTCACCGCGTCTGACACGTTGTTCGGCCCGCCCAAGGGACAACAACTTAATCCCCAAATCACTGCGACCAAAGAAATCACGAACAAAGTCATTCGCGGGTTGAGTCAACATCTCCAGAGGTGTCCCTTGTTGAATAACGCGGCCACCATCCATCAACACTATACGATCAGCCAAACTTAAAGCTTCATCTATATCATGGGTAACCAACACAATAGTCCGACCCGATAATTGATGAATACGGGTAATTTCGAACTGCAATGCCGAACGTGTCACTGGATCTAATGCCCCAAACGGTTCGTCCATCAGCAATACTTCTGGATCGGCGGCCAAAGCTCGGGCAACACCGACCCTTTGTTGCTGCCCGCCTGATAATTGATGAGGGTAGCGGTGAAGAAATTGTGCAGGGTCCAGATGCAATAACTCAAGCAATTCAACCACCCGTTGTCGAATACGCTCCTGCGACCATTTGAGTAATTGTGGTACGGTGCCAATATTGCGCTCCACAGTCCAATGGGGAAATAACCCGATTGATTGGATGGCATAACCCATACGACGGCGTATATCTTCAGGTTTATAATTACGAATTTCTTCCCCGGCAAAATGGATTTCCCCTTCATCATGTTCAATAAGTCGGTTAATCATTTTTAGTGTGGTCGACTTACCGGAACCCGAGGTACCGATCAATACAGTAAATTCCCCTTTCGCGATTTGTAACGTTAGGTTATCTACTGCCCGTTTACCGGCAAAATATTTACTTACCTGATGGAAATGAATCATCGATGCGAAGTATCCATAAAAATAACGATGAATTTAAACAGCGAATCAACTACTACCGCCATAACTATCACGGGAATGACCCCCAACAGCACCAAATCCAATGCACTGCTGAGCAAACCTTGAAATACAATCGCGCCCAATCCCCCCGCACCAATCAACGCGGCAACAACAGCCAACCCGACAGTTTGCACTGCAATAATCCGAACTCCGGATACAATAAGTGGCATGGCAATGGGTATCTGCACCTGAAAGAACAACTGACTGCGGGTCATTCCCATTCCTCGTGCCGATTCAACAACACTGTCAGGTACAGCCTCTAATCCGGCAACTACATTACGGACTAGCGGCAATAAAGCATAAAGTACCAGTGCGACTATCGCTGGCGCTAACCCGATACCACTCACTCCATGCTCTGCCAGCCAGGGAATAGCCGCAGCCAACCCCGCCAAAGGTGCAATCAGCAGACCAAACAAAGCAATGGATGGAATAGTTTGAATAATATTTAATGTTGAGAAAATAGCGCTTTGAAAGCGAATAGAGCGAAAGCAAATCAGGCCAAGGGGAATACCCAGAAGCACTGCGGGCACTAACGTTGCGAATAGGATTTGAAGGTGTTGCCACAATGCGTCATCAAACACGTCTTGACGATTGAAGTACTCTTTCAGCAATGACAGTTGATCGAGTTGCCCAGTAGCCAACAATATGACGACAGGAAGAATCAGTAAAACATGAGCCATGCTGCGCCAGATAGGATTAACCACCGCACGAGACAAGCTATCGATAGCAATCAAAATGCTCATTCCGCTCATCAGCCAAAATCCACCGCCAAGTGATGTGCGAGCGAGGCTCTCTTCGCCACCAGCAAGTTGTGTAGCGGTTGTACCCGCCAGTAACAACAAACCGAACAACAGCACTTCGGCTACCAAGGCCGTTGACCAATACAGCACAATAGTTTGTTTAAAGAAAGCGAAGCTAGTCAGTATCAATATCGGCACTGACAACCACCAAACTGGCCCTGTTATCAACGATATTAATGAGATTCCCTGCCCTGATATCAACCGATTGGGTGCATGACTGACAAAAGAAAGCCCGCCCCCTGATACAATCATCAAAATAACCAGCGCCAACAGGACTCGGTTTTTTGCAGCCATAAAAATCCATCTCCATGACAGATAATCCTGAACGAAACCATGAATTATCCGTTTATTGGAGGGGTTATACATATTGATGCCTATAGCCCCTCCCTAATACACATGACTATCCTTTCACAAACCCTTTTTCTTTCAGGTAATTGGCCGCCACTTTCTTGGCATCCTGACCTTCAACTGCAATACGGGCATTCAGTTTTTGTAAGGTCGCACTATCAAGGGTGGCAAATACGGGATCGAGTAAAGCAGGAATATTGGGATGCGCTTTCAATGTAGCTTCGCGGATTATGGGGGTTGGCGCATAGATAGGTTGTACACCTTTGGTATCTTCCAATGTTTGCAGCCCTAATGCCGCGACAGGACCATCGGTGCCATACGCCATAGCGGCATTCACTCCCGAGGTTTGTTCGGCGGCGGCTTTAATTGTTACCGCAGTGTCACCACCCGCCAATGATAAGAGTTGATCTTGGTTCAATTTGAAGCCATAAGCGTGTTGGAAAGCAGGCAGGGCATCAGGTCTTTCAATAAATTCAGCTGAAGCCGCCAATTTGAATTTGCCACCCGCATTAATCCATTGACCTAAATCATCTAACGTTTTCAAGTTATTAGCATTAGCTAGATCTTGGCGAACAGCAATGGTCCAGGTATTGTTCGCTGGTGCGGGTGAAAGCCACACCAGCTTATTCTTCTCATAATCCAGTACTTTTACTTTTTCATACCCTGCTTTCGCATCTTTCCAGGCAGGATCTTTTTCATCAGAGAAGAAAAAAGCACCATTACCCGTGTATTCAGGGTAAATATCAATCTCACCAGCAGTTATCGCTCCACGCACCACTTTGGTGGTGCCCAACTGAGATTTATTGGTTGTTTTAATCCCGTTAGCATCAAGAACCTGCACAATAATATTGCCCAACAATGAGCCTTCAGTATCAATTTTTGAGCCTACACGGACAGTATCAGCAGCCTGTGACGCACCACCTGATACAGCCAACATTACTGTGGCTAACGCAAAAATCCGGCTACGGGTTAGGGTCTTTGCCATGCTTTACCTCTATGTGCTCAAGGGTTAATGAAAGTTCATTCGTTAATGTCGGTGAAATACCCATGTCAGCAAGGCATAAAAACCAAAACCATTAACAAATCAGCAACCATATTAGATTTAGTCGAAAATAAACTAAATAACCAATTGATATTAAATATATTATTCAAGTCAGACTAAGCTGTCAGGCCCTTCATTTCTATGTATAACAGTATGATAGCTAAGTATTTAAACGCCTTTTCATGACAAGAATGACTGCTAAGATTACACAATAAGCTGTATATAACAACAGTATAATGCAGATAAATGAAAACAATACCTACGGTTTTGCCGGTTCCCGAGACTGTCGTTTTCACTTTGATAAGTCACTTTAGACTGACTCGGTATGCCCATCTGCACTGTCAATTACAGCCGATAGCCTTTCCTCAGTTGGCGCTTTATTTTCACTATCATAAAAGGGATGAATTTCTATCTCCAAGGCTGTAAAAACAAATGCTTCAAGCCATTCATTATAGCCATTCACCACAAACTGCTCGCTGCGATGCTGATATTGAACCCGACTTTCCAGATAAATCTGGCGTAATCCATACCAAGGTAAAGCCGGCAAGTCGTGGTGAACCAGATGATAATTGAGGTTTAAAAAGAGTAGACGCCATGGCCATCCCGCCTCATTCAGGGTAGAGCGAGCTGCACTGTTTTCGGCCGCGCGATGCTCAAAAAAGGATCTGACTTTGGTCAGACTCAGCGCTGGATAGCTAACCACCAAAATATAGAAAATAGCTGAAATACCATAACCCGCCATCCAGTAAAACAATAAGCCCAGTAAACCCAAATGAATCAACCACATTGTCATGGCCGGACGATCACCGGCAATGAAAGCACGGATGGCACTGCGAATGGTGGCGACAATATCTAACCCGGGGCCCAAAATTAATCGACCGGTAAAAGTATTGCTAATACGAACTATACCCTTGAATAATATGGGAAAATGTTGCCATTGTTTTGCGGTGTAATAATAGCACTCAGGATCTTTTTCAGGATGAGTCAGATGCTCATCTTTATGGTGTTGAATATGGGAGTCACGATAAAGACCATAGGGGTACCATACTGCCAGTGGCAAAGTGCCTAACAGCTGATTTACACACCGCCAGCGAGTTGGATGACCATGAATCAGTTCATGTTGTAGCGACATATACCACGCGGTAAGTAATATTAGCAGTACGCTTCCCAGCACTGCACCTAATTGCTGCCAATAAATAACACAGGCAAACCAACCGGTATAAATAACCCCAATCAATATCCAGGTAGGCAATTCCAGCCGCCATACCCAAGAGCGAGACAATCGTTTTATCCGCTCCCGTTGTTGCTCACTAAGGTAATAAGCGGCCCCGGCTTCACGGTAATTAGATTTGGTATCAGCAGCAGGCATATTGAGGGCTCATACTTGGCATAATTCCCGCCAGTATCAGCTTAATGATCCCTGCTGCTAACTAACTTAAAATACTATGTAAATCTGAGAATGTTATAATCGCCTTTTGTTTTGATATGACCCAGGTCGAAAATCGTCGAGTGATTGCCGCCCACATCAATTTTCAACTACATTAACCCAGCGCAACTCCTCTGCTGAAGTCGCAATAGCATCAAGTACTCTGGAGACTTTCCACCCTTCTTCGAAATCCGGCCACATACGAGAATCAGCAGCAACTCCGTTAATCAAATCACGGATCTCAACCGTTTTTTGGTCGTTAAATCCAATACCATGCCCGGCACTCACACAAAATGCCGCGTAGTCGGGGTGTAATGGCCCTGTAAGTAGTGTTTTAAACCCTTGTCTGGACTGGGGTTCATCATGACGATAGAACTGCAATTCAGCCATTCGTTCTTGGGAATAACTGATCGTGCCTTTGGTTCCCGTGACCACATAGGTCAAGCCCATTTTACGGCCACAGGCAATACGTGAAGTCTCTATGGTTCCCATTGCTCCATTGGCAAAACGCACCAGTGCACTTGCCTGATCTTCATTTTCTACCGTACGTAATAATGAGGGATCTTTGGGATCAGGTCGCTGTTTAATGACCGTCTGCATATCACCACAGACCTTGGTGATATCGCCCACCAAATAATGGGCCATATTGACAATATGTGCGGCTAAATCGCCTAATGCTCCTAGCCCTGCCTGCGCCTTAGTACAGTGCCAATCCAGTGGTGTTTGCGGGTCTGCCAGATAATCTTCATTATGAGTGCCATAAAAATGCACGATATCGCCAATCTCGCCGTTGGCAATGATCTCCCGTGCTAACTGGCTAGTTGGATTCTTCATATAGTTGAACCCTACCAGCGTTTTCACTCCTTTAGCACGAGCTGCCTCGGCCATTTCTTTGGCATCTGCGGCATTAAGAGCCAGCGGTTTTTCGGAATAAACATGCTTACCATGGCTTATTGCCGCGAGAGCCATTTCTTTGTGTAAGAAATTTGGCGCACAAATATCTACGACATCAATAGCGGGGTCGCAGACCAATTCTTGCCAATTTGCAGTCGATCTGGAAAAACCAAATTCTTCAGCTCGTTTTTGAGCCAACTCAGGTGTGACCTCTGCCAGCATTTCTAATACAGGCAAACCCTTTAAAGGAAAAACAGTCGCAACCTGCGCATAAGCAATAGCATGACAGCGACCAATATAACCAGTACCAATAAGGCCAATTCGAACCTTTTGCATTCTATTCCCCCCGCTTATTTAGGATTAAGGCCCTACGAAGAGCCTCTACTTGTCAACGGTTATACGAAATTAAAATTTCATACTCAAGGTCAAATCGGAATGAAAAACCTTTTTTGCGAAGCAACTCATTTAATCTTCTCTGTGCGATGAAATTTTGCATTAACAAGTAGTAAACCAAGCCACTAAGCTCACAAAAAGAAATCATAAAAACCAACAAATGAATTATTCATTCTTTTTATGGAACAAATGAAACTATAAATTTAAAAATTGCGGAGCAATATGCATTGCTGACAACTCTGGGTTTCAATACGATGATTTCGTTATATAGTGAACACTACGATGAAGCACTCAACTAAGCGGCTTCTTTCTAATTTCGACAGGTAATTTGCTATGAATTCATCTTTTTTGGTTACACCACAATGGCTGGCAGAACATATTGATGATGCCAACATCGTTATTCTGGATGCCAGAATGTCACCGCCAGGATTAATCCCTAAAAGAGATATTCAGGCCGAGTTTGAGCAAGGGCATATTCCCGGAGCTGTTTACTTTGATATTGATGCAATTGCAGATAACAGCACCGATTTGCCTCATATGTTGCCATCTCCACAAGCATTCAGTGAGATGGTCGGCCAATTAGGGGTCAGTGAGCAGCATACCTTAGTCATTTATGATGATGGCAACCTATTTTCAGCCCCACGGGTTTGGTGGACATTGCGTATCTTCGGTGCCAAAAACGTATATCTACTGGCCGGTGGTTTTAGTGGGTGGCAACAGGCAGGTTTTGCATTAGAGAGCGGCCCAACATCCCCAACACCTCAAAGTTTCACTGCAATATTCAATCGCACCGCCGTCAAAAATGTTAATGAGGTTTTAGCCGCACTTGAAAACAATGAAATACAAATTTTAGATGCTCGCCCAGCAGGTAGATTTAAGGCTCAGGAGCCAGAACCCCGCCCCGGTCTGCACCTTGGTCGTATTCCCGGCAGTATTAATGTGCCTTGGGGGAGCATGGTTGAGAATGGCAACCTGAAATCGCCACAAGAACTGGAAACTATTTTTACTGCCCAGGGGGTGGATTTAACCAAACCCATTATTGCCAGCTGTGGCTCAGGTGTTACAGCTGCAGTAGTTGCTCTGGGATTAGCCGCGGTTAATGCACCGTCAGTGTCACTGTATGACGGTTCTTGGGCCGAATGGGGCGCTTCTGATTCACTCCCAATCGATAGCACTCAACTGCCATAAAATGACTCAAATAGCGACCAGGCTCCGGACACCGTCAAGCTCCATATTAGTGCCGTGACCTCGCTGAATAATCTTGCCGCGGGACATCACCAAATAGCGGTCCGCCAGTTCCGCGGCAAAATCATAGAATTGCTCAACCAGCAAAATAGCCATATCTCCTTGGGCGGCCAGTTTCTTGATAACTAACCCGATTTCCTTAATAACCGAGGGCTGAATGCCTTCTGTAGGTTCATCAAGAATGAGCAAACGAGGTTGGCAAGCCAGCGCTCGCCCAATAGCCAGTTGCTGCTGCTGGCCCCCGGATAGATCACCACCACGGCGCTGTTTCATTTCCTGCAAAACGGGGAAAAGTTGATAAATATGTTCTGGCACAATCTGACTTTGTGAACCGGAAAAACGGGAAAGGCCTAACAGGATATTCTCTTCTACTGTTAATCGGGGGAAAATTTCCCGCCCTTGTGGTACATAGGCAATCCCCCCTTTGACTCGCTGATGAGGTGACTGATAACGAATATCTTTCCCCTCCCAAGTGATAGTGCCGTTCTTGGCTGGTACTAGCCCCATCAGGCATTTCAGTAATGTTGTTTTACCCACACCATTACGGCCCAATAAGCAGGTTACCTCACCTATAGCGGCCTCGAATGACAAGCCGCGCAGGATATGGCTTCCACCATAATATTGATCAAGTTCATTCACTTGCAGCATATTTTCCCCTTAAATACCCAGATAACGAGATATGACAAGAAAGCGGCGCAACCACTGTGGATCAAGGCGCGATCCCCCGAAGTTTGGCCAACCCAAATGAGAGGGGAGGCAATGCAGAGTCAGAGCGGTTCAGCGCCCTAAATACACCTCGATCACCTGCTCATTGGCCTGCACCTCGGCCAATGTCCCCTCTGCTAACACTTGCCCTTGGTGCAATACAGTGACATGGTCGGCAATGGTCTCCACAAACCCCATGTCGTGCTCCACCACCATCAATGAATGCTTTCCTGCCAATTGATTAAACAGCTCAGCGGTATAAGCCGTTTCCGCATCCGTCATCCCAGCGGCTGGCTCATCCAACAACAGTAAATGTGGGTCCTGTACTAATAACATGCCGATCTCAAGAAACTGTTTCTGCCCATGAGATAACAGACCTGCAGGCCGCTGACGCATATTACTTAGGCGCAGCATAGTTAACGTTTCATCAATTTGATCTCGCTGTTCACTGTTTAACTTAGCGCGCAAACTGGCCCATACAGTTTTGGTATTTTTTTGGGCCAGTTCAAGATTTTCAAACACACTCAACGCTTCAAATACTGTCGGTTTTTGGAATTTTCGCCCAATACCCGCTTGAGCAATTTCAATCGTATTCATAACAGAGAGGTCGTGGTGTTGGTCGTACATCATCTTGCCGCTCTGCGGGCGGGTTTTACCGGTAATGACATCCATCAGCGTTGTTTTACCCGCACCGTTTGGGCCAATAATACAACGCAGTTCACCAACGCCGATTTGCAGTGAAAGGTTTCTCAAAACATGGAAACCATCAAAACTGACGTTGATATCTTCCAGAGTCAGTACCGGGTCCCGCTGCTGACGGTACTTATCCGCAGCATGCTGTAACGCTCCGGGTTCTTGAGCAATAATTTCAGGGTAAATCAGTTGTTCTGTAATTTGAAACCGACTCATTGGTCTTTCCCTCTTCTCAGTAAGCCAATAACGCCCTTAGGTAAGAACAAGGTCACCAAAATGAAGATCAATCCGAGGAAGAATTGCCAATATTCGGGCATGGCCATGGTGAACCAGCTTTTTGCACCATTGACAATACCAGCCCCCAGCACTGGGCCGATCAGCGTGCCGCGCCCACCTAACGCAACCCAAATTGCAGCTTCAATGGAGTTAGTCGGTGACATTTCACTGGGGTTGATAATGCCAACCTGCGGCACATATAGCGCACCCGCCAGAGCACACAACACGGCTGATAATGTCCAGATAAACAGCTTGAAACCTTTAGGATCATAGCCACAGAATGTTAGGCGGTTTTCAGCATCGCGTACTGCGGTCAGTATCCGGCCAAATTTGGTCCGTGCCACGGCAAACCCAAGAGCTAAACTGGCAATAAGCAGCACAAGTGTCGCCAGAAATAAGGCAATGCGCGTCGAGGTTGCTGATACCGGAAAACCCAGAATAGTTGTAAAACCGGTAAAACCATTGTTGCCACCAAAACCGGTTTCATTGCGGAAAAACAGCAGCATTCCAGCGTAGGTTAATGCCTGAGTCATAATGGAAAAGTAGACACCTTTTATTTTGGAGCGAAAAGCAAAGTAACCAAAAATAAACGCCAGTACACCGGGCACCACCACAATCAAACACAGCGCCCAAACAAAATATTGGCTGCCACTCCAAAACCATGGCAACTCAGACCATGAGAGAAAAGACATGAATGCGGGCAAACCATCACCGGCCGCTTGCCGCATGAGGTACATTCCCATGGCATACCCCCCAAGGGCAAAGAATAGGCCATGGCCGAGAGACAATAATCCGGCATATCCCCACACCAGATCCAGTGCGATGGCAACCACCGCATAACACAGAATCTTACCCACAACAGTTAAAGTATATGTCGAGATAGCCAGTGGGTTATCCGCAGGTAATAAGGCCAAAAAAGGAAGAATAATCAGTAAAATAGTGACTATACCTGCTAATGACAGACTAAGGGTTGGGGCTTTCTTCGCCAAGGTTATCGCCAAAGGTTGATTCATTAGTCACTCACCCTGCCCTTGAGGGCAAACAGACCTTGCGGTCGTTTTTGAATAAACAAAATGATCAGCACTAAAATCAATATCTTGCCTAGCACTGCGCCAATCTGCGGTTCCAGAATTTTATTCAGCATGCCCAGCCCCAAGGCGGCAACAACACTGCCGGCTAATTGCCCAACCCCGCCAAGCACCACCACCAGGAAAGAGTCGATGATATAACCCTGCCCTAATTCCGGGCCGACATTTCCAAGCTGCGATAGCGCAACGCCCCCTAAGCCGGCAATGCCAGACCCTAATCCAAAAGCCAACATATCGACTTTCCCGGTTGCTACGCCGCAACACGCCGCCATTGCACGGTTTTGTGTCACTGCTCGCACCTGCAATCCAAGGCGCGTTTTATTCAGCAATAACCAAGTGAGTAGCAAAACAATCACAACGAAAGCGATAACGGCAATCCGATTCCACGGCAGAACCAGATTCGGTAAAAGTTGTACCCCACCCGATAACCAGGCAGGGTTAGCCACTTCCAAATTTTGCGCGCCAAAAATCATCCGGACTCCCTGGATAAGCATCAAACTGATCCCCCAGGTTGCCAGCAGAGTTTCTAGTGGGCGGCCGTACAGATGCCGAATCACAGTTCGCTCTAAGGCCATACCTATACCGGCGGTAATAAAGAAAGCAACCGGCAAGGCCACCAAGGGATAGAGTGCCAACCAATGTGGAGCAAGTTGTTGAAACAGGGATTGCACCAAATAAGCGGAGTAAGCTCCCAGCATCAGCATCTCGCCATGGGCCATATTGATAACACCCAATAACCCATAAGTGATGGCTAATCCCAGCGCCGCCAACAGTAAGATAGATCCCAGCGACAACCCACTAAATACCTGCCCGATCACATCCCCTATCATCAATCGGTTTTGTACCTGCTTTAAACTGCTGACCGCCGCCGCACGGACCTGTGCATCGGGCTCAACGTTGGCATCAGTTAAGCTTTGCAGCCGTGATTGAGTCTGCGGTGAACCTGATTGCCCTAATAGTTGTACGGCATTTAGCCGTGTTTGCGGGTTGCTGTCAGTCAGTTGTAAATTAGCCAGCGCAATGCTCAGTGCTTCTTTAACTTTGCTGTCCGTTTCTAGTTTCAAACGTTGATTGAGGAGCGGTAATTGATCACTTTGCGCCTGCTGCTGTAATTCCTGTGCGGCGTTTAAACGCACAGATACATCGTCACTGACTAGTCGTTGAGCCGCCAAAGCATTGGCAATCAGAATACGTAGCCGGTTGTTGAGCCAGATTTTCTTGGGTACGCCGGTGGGTTGTAATTGACCTTCCAGAGGAGTGAAAACCTGATGATTCTGGACAAAAGCCTGCCCGGCACCATCAATCACTAAACTTTCTTGCCTCAGTGCTTGCAGTAATGGCAACCTGCTCGCATCCGGTTCTGTCGCCCATTGTTGCAACATCGTGGCTTGTTGTGAACGATTAGCCGCAGCAAAATCATGAGCGGGCCCTGCCGTTGCGAACGCTGACACCCCCCATAACAGGCACAGCATCGCCCTAAGCAAATCATTGGCCGTTCTACCCCAAATAGGAATTAACGATTTCATAGGCCCACTCATCACGGATATGTGGCAAAAAGAAGCCGGAGACAGCAACATCTGACTGACTCCGAAGAATCACCGCTACTGGGTACTTTTCACTGGATGGTCCGGTTTTTTGTCATTTCCGGCGATAAATGGGCTCCACGGCTGAGCGCGGATAGGGGCATCCGTCTGCCACACCACATTGAACTGCCCATCCGCTTCGATTTCGCCAATCATCACAGGCTTATGTAAATGGTGATTAGTCTTATCCATGGTTAAGGTAAAACCGGATGGTGCCGGATAAGTTTGCCCAGCCATTGCCGCGCGCACTTTATCCACATCGGTTGATTTGGCTTTCTCCACCGCCTGCGCCCACATATGCATGCCAACCCAGGTGGCTTCCATCGGATCATTAGTCACTGCGGTATCAGCATTCGGTAACTTGTGAGCTTTGGCATAAGCTTTCCATTGCCCGACAAACTTTTTGTTAGTCGGATTATCTACCGATTGGAAGTAGTTCCACGCCGCGAGATTACCCACGAGTGGTTTAGTATCAATACCCCGAAGTTCTTCTTCACCCACGGAGAAAGCAATGACAGGAACATCAGTGGCTTTAATGCCCTGATTGGCAAGTTCTTTGTAGAAAGGAACATTCGAATCACCATTGATGGTAGAGATAACCGCAGTTTTGCCATCAGCTGAGAATTTTTTAATATTGCTCACGATCGTTTGGTAATCGCTATAGCCGAACGGGGTATAAACCTCGTCAATGTCTTTATCCTGAATACCTTTACTGTGCAGGAACGCCCGCAAAATTTTATTGGTTGTTCGCGGATAAACATAATCAGTACCTAATAGAATAAAGCGCTTCGCCGCCCCCCCATCCGCACTCAATAAATATTCCACGGCGGGGATAGCTTGCTGGTTTGGTGCAGCACCGGTGTAGAAAACGTTCGGTGACATCTCCTCACCTTCATACTGTACTGGGTAAAACAGTAAGCCATTGAGCTCTTCAAATACCGGCAAAACTGATTTACGAGAAACCGAAGTCCAGGCACCGAAAACAACCGCGACTTTATCTTGTGTTAATAATTGCCTTGCTTTTTCGGCAAATAACGGCCAGTTAGATGCAGGGTCAACAATAACTGGTTCAAGTTGTTTACCTAATACTCCACCGTGAGCATTGATATCATCAATACTCATTAACGCCATATCTTTCAGAGGAGTTTCAGAAATAGCCATCGTGCCGGACAACGAGTGCAAAATACCCACTTTAATAGTATCAGCGGCCAGTGTGCCAAAAGCCACACCCAGGCTGACAACCGAAGCTGAAAGTGCAAAAACCTTAATTAAGTGACGATATTGCATAGCATTAACCTCTGGTCGTTGAGTAAAACAAACAAGATTGAATGACTCTGCGCAATCGCCATGCCAGTTTTATATCTTAATAATTTAATTGAATATTTTAAGTATTTCGGCCAGATAGCCTGATATATAATCTCATTATCTGCACCATTAATGCGCAACAGACGAACACATATAGTGCAACACGAGGAGAAAAGCGATAGGGGAAATCTAACTGAGATGGGCTTATTTAAAATAGAGTAATGTTATCGCGTAAATTATCGAAAAACAGGAATAGCAAATTGCCACTCCTGTTATTTTCCAGGTAATCAATATCCGATTTTTATATCGATATGATTATTTCTATTTTTTAGGACCGCGGATACGTAATGTCAAACCCTTAAGGAAATAGCGCAATACCTGATCACCACATGGGCGGAAGTTTTTGCTGCCTTCTTTACGGAACAATGCATTTAACTCCGGTTTGGAGACGGGGAATTCGACCGCGTTGAAAACGTCATGCATATCGGTGTCTTTCAATTCAAACGCCACACGCAGTTTTTTTAGCACGATATTGTTAGTGATAACTGGCTCTACCGCAGGTGCCGGGAACTTGTCATCTTTACCGCGCCTAAAGAAAATCA
>NZ_JBLWEX010000259.1:0-23223 GCF_048323875.1 Yersinia sp. LJYL362 | reverse complement strand
ACTATCTGGCTGGTGTGGATATTATGAGTATGGTGCAACATTAGCTTCAGTGTTTCAATGCATTGTAGATTTTTTCTGCCAATGCTTGTGAAATACTCGGCACTTTTGCAATTTCCTCGACGCTAGCGTTAAGTAAAGGTTGCAGTCCCCCCATATACTTCAGCAATATTTGCCGCCGTTTGGGCCCCACCCCCTCTATTAGTTCTAATGCGCTAGTATTTTTTACTTTTGAGCGACGCTGCCTATGCCCCGTTATGGCATGATTATGAGAATCGTCACGAATATGTTGAATCAGATGTAACGCGGGTGAGTCTGGTGGCAATGAAAACCCCTCCCCCTCAGCAGCCAGAAACAATGTTTCCAGCCCTGCTTTCCGGTCACTTCCTTTGGCAACACCAACTAATAAAGGTTTTTGTTTATCCCATGGAACATTGAGTGAAGCAAAAACGTCAAAAGCTTGTGACAACTGGCCTTTCCCGCCATCGATAAAAATAACATCCGGGATCTTTTTATCATCTAATGCCTTACCATATCGGCGTTTAAGCACTTGAGACATAGCCGCATAATCATCACCCGGAGTGATACCACTAATATTGTAGCGCCTATATTCTGAACGTACAGGGCCATTTGCATCAAAAACCACACAAGATGCGACAGTTTGCTCCCCCATCGTATGACTGATATCAAAACATTCCATACGATTTATCTCATCAAGGTTAAGAATCTTGGCTAATTCTTTCATTCGTTGATGGATAGTTGATTGCTGGGACAAACGAGTCACCAGCGCCGTTGACGCATTGGTTCGCGCAAGTTTGAGATAACGAGCTCTATCACCACGAGGGCGGCTTTGTATCTGGATTTTTCTTCCCGCCAATTCAGAAAGAGAAGATGCTAATAGATCTTTTTCAGCGAGCGTGAAATCTAACAAAATTTCACCTGGAAGCGTACGCACCTGGCTTCCTTGTAGGTAAAACTGCCCGACGAATGTTTGAACAACTTCACTCAATTCCGTTCCCGCAGGAACTTTGGGGAAATAACTGCGACTTCCCAGAACCTTTCCCTGCCGAATAAATAGCACATGGACACAGGCTAATCCGGCATCAAACGCCACGCCGATCACATCGAGATCTTCGCTATCGCCAGAAACAAACTGTTGTTCCGTAACTCGCCGTACAGCCTGTATTTGATCACGGATACGTGCCGCATCTTCAAAGTGAAGCAATCGGCTCGCTTCTTCCATGCGAGAAATCAGTTGTGTCAATACTTGTTGGTCTTTGCCTAATAGGAACAGACGAACATAATCGACCTGACGCTGATACTCTTCTTCACTCACTAATCCTGGCACGCATGGCCCAGAACAACGGCCAATTTGATATTGTAGACAAGGTCGCGACCGGTTGCGATAGACACTGTTTTCACATTGCCTAACAGGAAATAACTTTTGCAGTAATGCTAAAGTTTCGCGCACTGCATAGGAATTCGGAAACGGCCCGAAATACTCCCCTTTTTCATGCTTGGCACCGCGATGAATGGCTAGACGCGGATGTTTGTCCGCGCTGAGGAAAATGAGTGGATACGATTTATCATCTCGCAATAGTACATTATAACGAGGTTGATAAAGCTTGATGTAATTATGCTCAAGCAGTAGAGCTTCAGTCTCTGTATGCGTGACAGTGACGTCAATTTGCGCAATATTTTTAACCAAAGTTTCCGTTTTTCGACTGGCAACATGAGCACGGAAATAGCTCGTCAGACGCTTCTTAAGGTCTTTTGCTTTGCCAACATAAATAACTGTCCCCGCCTTATCATACATGCGGTAAACACCAGGTTGGCTGGTGACAGTTTTTAAGAACTCTTTAGAATCAAAACAATCAGTCACTATTAGATAACGTCTCCGCGTTAAACAAACCGTGGCGTATAGCCAAATGGGTCAATTCAACGTCACCACTAATATTAAGCTTGCTAAACATCCGATAGCGGTAGCTGTTCACAGTTTTCGGGCTCAGATGAAGTTGCTCCGAAATCTCATTCACCTTTTGGCCTTTCGTTATCATTAGCATAATTTGTAACTCACGCTCTGACAAACAACTAAATGGTGTTTCCGTCGGCGGCTCTAACTGCCCTAAAGCCATTTGCTGTGCAATGTCAGAAGCAATGTAACGTTGCCCCGAATGCACAGCTCGGATAGCAGTAACCACATCTTGAGGTGCCGCACCTTTGCTCAGATATCCACTAGCACCAGCCTGCATAACTTTCGCAGGTAACGGATTTTCTGTATGGATAGTCAACATGATAACTTTGGTATCTGGGGAAAAGCGTAAAATTTTACGAGTTGCCTCCAACCCGCCGATGCCGGGCATATTCATATCCATCAAAACGATATCAACAATATGGTTACGGCACCATTTTACCGCATCTTCTCCACACTGCATCTCATCCGCTACTTTGATACCCTTGATGTCTTCAAGAATGCGTCGTATCCCTGCGCGCACCAGTTCGTGGTCATCAACAAGAAGAACGCTAATCAAAGAAAATTCTCCAAAAATAAGGGAGTAACCTAATCACGCTTTACTTACGGCAATGATATTACTTGTTTTCGCGCAAATAATGAATACAGAATAATTGCAAATTCATATCTATATCGTTTGACAGATATTATTTTTATCATCATTTTCACTATGTACATAAAATCGCAGGTATCTCGATTAATGTCATGATAAAAAAGAAAAGTTTTTTAAGACTTTTCTTGTCACTATGTATCCGCTCCAACAAAAAATAATTGCTACCCCAAAAAAGTTAATGTTTATGCAACGAAACACAACATATTGATACAACTAAAAACCAGATAATTTTGCACTATTCTTAATAGTAGGAATTATTCTTATTTTTTATTTATTTCCCATACCTTATTCACCTTAGAAATGAGTACATTTGACACTTATTAATCAGCACAAAAATGACATGTTTTTTATGAACAAATCTTTCTTAATTAAGTTAATGCATCCTGCCGGGATAAAAACAAGGGTCAGCCGTGGTATCCCCCGACATCAGTGCATCCTTGGTTTGTGCTCTTGCTGGCAGAATGCGCACAGGTTATCAAAGCTAATCATCAGTTTATGATATAATAGAATAATTGTTTAATAATGCCTCCTATGTGCATTGTGCTGCGAGGTTACTCACATCACCTTGTCCACAGGCAAGCTACTACTTCAGGAAAAAAGATGAGTAATCCGGATTTCACCACTTCTGCCGACCCAGAAATTTTAGCAAATGAAGTTGCATGTTTAAAAGCGACTGTGACCTTGCTGCTCAAAGCGATCGGCCAAGCCGATGCGGGGAAAGTAATCTTAAATATCGAGCGTTCTATTGCTGATATAGAAGACACTGCTCAAGCTGAAGTTTTCTCCAATACACTTGCTCAAATTAAAAGCGGCTATCGTCAATAGTCGTCTGCGACAGCGTGTAACACCCCTGTGTATTCATACTGCCATTTAGAAAGTGTTTTCCAGCTAAATACTCTCTATTGGCAGTTTGTTTTATGATCGTTCGAGACAATGATGAGCCTGCTACTTAAAGCATTAATCGGTGCTGGTGTTGTAGTACTGATTGGGATATTAGCGAAAACACGTAATTACTATATCGCCGGTTTAATCCCGCTGTTTCCAACGTTTGCACTTATCGCTCATTATATTGTCGGTAGCGAACGTAGCATCCAAGCACTGCGCGTAACAATCGTCTTTGGGTTATGGGCGATCATTCCATACTTTATCTATTTGATATCACTTTATTTTTTCATTGAGCACTGGCGCTTACCTATTGCCCTAACGGCAGCCGTAGTATGCTGGGTGATTGCAGCCTGGATACTTATATCGGCCTGGAGTCAATGGCACAGTTAGCGATGGACCATGCCATAAAGTATATTTTAATCAACGTAATAGCAGCAATATAAGTGCATGAATAGCCAGCATTACCACAGAAAAAATAAGGTTTATATTGGTGATAGACTTTGATCTCACCTCTTCAGAAGGCTCATCACTGACCTGAATTTTTCTGATTCGATAAATCCAATACCCGCCAAACACTACAAAAAACAGAGCCAACGACACCGCCAGCAAGGGGTGCCCCCACACTAAATACTCACTTAATCCTGCAATAACAAACCAAAGAATGACAAAGACCATGATTGACCACCTGGTATTTTGAGAGCCTAATTCTAACATACTCTCTAAAGACGCTTAAGTTGCTCTGGTAAGACTGTCGTAAAAATCTGAGACAGAAAACATAAATACATGATGAACACGGTTGCTTATTTCTTTCAGGCCAATGCCCGTTATAAACCAGAACATTAATGAATAAAAACTAAGGCAAATGGACAATAAAGGCTTAAACCTCATTTCAAAAAATGGATGTCACTTTATTTATACCGTATTCACTTATGCCGGATTTTCACAGAACTCTTTCTGTACCCAAAGACTCACACTGCCCCCGTTAACTGGAAATGAGGCCTCGCCGCGACCATCAGTGGTTATAATGGCTGGATGGTTACCGAGGAAATCAGCAAACTCTTTATTGGCTAAACCCTCCCCAAGCTGAATTGTTTTTTCATTTTCCGCGCCATTAGAAAGGATAACCACACAGCCGGGCTCTTCCTCTGTGCCGGCACGTACAAAAGCGATACAATTTTTATTATCAAAATAGTCGATCTGCGCACCATGTGCGAAACGTGTTCTGGCCTGAATTAACTTCTCCAACTCAGCAATAATGGGCATTTCTATCTGATAAATTCCCCCGTCATCACCGGTATCCTCATAGCTGGCACCAAACAGATCAGGATAAAAAACGCATGGAATGCCCTGCTCACGAATTAATATCAATGCATATGCCAGTGGTTTAAACCAAGGCTCAACAGGTGCCTCCAGCGATTGCAGTGGCTGAGTGTCATGGTTTGCTACTAGGGTAATTGTATGCATTGGGTCGGCTTCAATTAATGTCCCACTGAACACTTGCGTGAGGTCAAAATCCTCGCCTTGATTTGAAGCTTCGTGAAACTTGTGATGTAAAGCCACATCAAACAACATTGCTGAACCATCTACCCGTTCCAAATATTGTTGTAATTTTTCAATATTCGGAGACCAGTACTCTGCAATAATTAATAAATCATTATTTGCTTTATTTTGTACATGCTGAATCCATTGTTTGAAAAACCAGGCAGGAATATGTTTCACTGCATCCAAGCGAAAACCATCAATTGGCAATGTATCTAATAACCATTCGCCCCAATACTTTAACTCACCCATAACCGCGGGATTGCGAAAATCAATATCGGCCCCCATCAGATAATCAAAATTTCCTAACTCGTCATCAACCTCGGTATTCCAACCTTCAGCACTATAATCATTTATAATCTTGAAAACACCTTCACCTGCTGGGTCTTCAATATGATCAACACCACTAAAGCATTGTTTATCCCAGATAAAAGATGAATAGGTCTCATTGCGACCAGGGAAAGTGAATCGAGTATAAGCCTGCGCCTCAATAACCGTTTCATCAATTTCAGTCCGGTTTTCAGGATTAACTTTATGGACACTGACCGGCTCTTTTTCATCAGCCCCGATTTTATGATTGAAAACAACATCAAATAGAATCTTGATATCCATTTCCTTCAATCGATTAATCGCGTTCACTAACCCTTCTTTATCGCCGTATTTAGTCGCCCGGGTTCCCTTCTGATCAAACTCACCTAAATCAAATAAATCATAAGTGTCATACCCGACCGAATATCCTCCCGAAGCACCTTTATACGCAGGAGGTAACCAAACATAATTAATCCCGAGATGGCTAATATGTTCTGCTCGCTCAGCAACCTCCTGCCATAATTTACCGCCGTCAGGATAATACCAATGGAAAAACTGGAAAATTGTCGGGTTTTTCATAGGCTTGATAACTCCGTTTTACCGTTTATCTCATAGTATGGCCCAGTTTATAAATTTTGGACTGGCAATAAAGTAATAGACTGTGTATTTCTTTTACTGATGAGCCAATGTAGGTCTCATTTGTCTATCTATTAGGGAGTTTAAATGAATATAGGGGATATTCCTTTCGGTATCACTGATTGGTCTACAGTGGACAAAACCGAGCATAAAGGAGATCAAGGCGTTGCATATTGGAGAACTAAGAACTTTAGCAACATCCGAGTTCGTATGGTTGAATACAGCGCGGGATACATAGCGGACCATTGGTGTTCCAAAGGGCATATTTTACTGTGTCTTGATGGCGAATTGAGTACTGAACTCGTTGATGGTCGTATTTTTATATTAAAAGCAGGTATGAGTTACCAGGTTGCAGACCATGCAGAAGCGCATCGCTCATCCACGATATCCGGTGCCAAGCTTTTTATTGTTGATTGATTTAAGGCACATTAAGAATCTTATTACACTTTTATATCAGCTAGCAGTCAGTCCTCGACTGTTAGCTGATACAACACTTTCTTATCGCCCTTCAGGTAACGAATCAACCGGGTTATCCGGATATAAAGCTCGGATACGACGTCGGACAATTTCTACCTGGAATGCAGCCATGACTGCAATCATAATCAGGATTTCACCAAATCCACCTTGTTCAGTGGGTTGATTATAAAGGTACTGCAGTGTGCCGATAATCCATTTAGACCCAACAAGCAGTAAGAATAAAGTAATGGTTAGTGGTGTTCCTTTGCACAAAATACGCCCATCAGGTTCACGCCAGATCTCTATAAGGCGACCTTGCAAAACACCAATGATAATACTAAATAAAACACCACTGCCTAAAACAACCCAGGAAGTCATTGTAGCTGGCATATATGTGCCACCCACTACCAGACCGACCATCCCATAGACCCAAGCCCATTTAAAACGTGCAGGGCCTAACAATACCTCGTGACTGACCGACTGACGGTACAATGCAAAAAGTGTAAGCACCAGAATAATCAGTATTTGTACAGGAGTCATCGCTATCTCCTTCAAGAGAAGCATCCAGTCAGCGATAAAGCACCTTGGTTGACCATAATATCCAACTACACGGGCAATATAGGGATACCTTATCAGTCTTTGGAAATGTTAAAAAACTCTCAGTAAGGTCGGCAATAAATTGCCAACTCAAACTGTATAAAGTTTAGCCTATTTTTAGATAATTAGTAAGATAAGTCATCGCAGCTATTTTAACTGGCACTTTTATTTGGCCGTTTTAACTCTTTGCTATTCTCAAAACAGCATTCACGTATCTCTGACATTAAGTATTCGAAACAAAATAATACTCACAGATCTTACAGTCTTATTTAATAGCATCTTATTGGTGATAAGCTAGAGATGCTTTTATGAACCAATAAGAACAACAATTAAAGAGGACGATACATGACTCAAAATATTTATGATAATCAGGATTTTTTTTCAGGCTACGCCAAACTTAGCCGTTCAGTCGATGGATTAGACGGCGCACCAGAGTGGCCAGCCATTTGTAAAATTCTGCCGCCACTATCAGGGCGTAAAGTCATTGACTTAGGTTGTGGCTATGGTTGGTTTTGTCGCTACGCTCGTTTACAAGGTGCGACTGAGGTTTTAGGGTTGGATGTTTCAGAGAAAATGTTAAATCGCGCGAAAGAAATGACATCTGAAAACAACATCCTTTATCGCCGGGAAGATTTGGAAAATATTCAATTACCGCAACAAACCTTCCATTTAGCATATAGCTCTCTAACTTTACACTATATAAAAGCCCTTCCGGCCCTAATAACTGCTGTTTATGATGCTTTGCTTCCTGGTGGTAGTTTCATTTTTTCTGCAGAACACCCTATCTATACCGCACCAAAACAGCCGGGTTGGTTGATTGCAGATGATGGACAAAAATCATGGCCAGTAAATAGCTATCAAGCGGAAGGAGAACGGGTAACAAATTGGTTGGCTGAAGGTGTTATCAAGCAACATCGGACATTAGGAACTTATATTAATCTTTTGGTAAAACATGGATTTGTTATTACGCACTTAGAAGAATGGGGGCCGACAACACAGCAAATTACAGATTACCCAGCATTGGATGAAGAAAAAGAACGTCCAATGATATTTTTACTCTCCGCACACAAACCTGCATAAAGTTAACTTTATTATTCATCAGTCATTTTAAATTAATTTCCGCTATTGGGGAGGCTAACTCCCCGAAGTTTCTGAATCAAAGATTATACCTAAGTCAATATGCCCCAATATGGTGCCAATTCCCCAATTCAGTGCATTTTCTCACTTAGTGAAATTTTAAATAACATACTTATCAATTAGTTATCTCTGGCGCAGAAATTGCTTATTAACTGTAAGCATATCAAAGGAGGATCTTATGAAAACAATGTCAGCGTACTACTTACAATACACCGCATTTTTACTACTGATTGTAGGTATTATCCATTTTATTTTTCAGTGATTGTTAAAAGAGTCCCACAAATGCGAGGCTCTTTATATTTCCTTGGGGATACGGCTACCCTCCGTAATTGGTGGATATCCGCCAAGGCAGGACGCTGGTTGTATGATTTATATTAGCCGGGCAATCCCTATTCCGGCGCTGTCGGCCAATCGATATTGCTTCCATACTTTCAAGTCAGACCGCAGTTTTACCGGAACCTCTTTTCGCTATCCTCCAGCCCCCCAATCTTATCTGCAATAGCGCCAATCATGTCAGAAGCATGAGATAAGGTTGCCAGAGATTTTAAGGAATACGGGGACTGGTACGATCCCATAAATTTAACCTGCAAAGGCATAGGGCCATTAGTCAGTGAGGATATTTCCATTGCTGGCCTATGTGGCGGCAGATTGTCAATGTGTAATCATTACGGTGAAACATCAGTACAAACTTGAGATATATTCGCTCACAGGCTTAGCTAGCAAGTCCTGAGGATGGTCGCCTCCGAAAGTCGCCCATTTGCTTTTGCCATTAATGATGGTCGAGGAAATAATATTATCTGATGCAGCATTATAAACTGTTATTTTAATAGCAATAATATCGGGTTTTCCTGACCATTCCGTCGCTCTATCTTCCCAATGCAATATCTGCGGGACAGCATAATAACCATCACTGATCTTATGATTTTCTTTTAGACAAATAAATTTATCACAATTAGCTATAACCTCGGTGTTATCGGTATATTTTAAAAACGCAGCCCGAACAGACAGGGCTGTTGCATCACCTGACCCAGCATAACGTTGGGCTTCATAGACTCCATCAGCAGGAGTCGAAATTACTACCAGTTTACCTTTAACTAGAAGCTCTGTGCTAGGTTGCACATCTGTCGCGCTATATTTTGCCGAGCAACCTGACACAGAAATCAGCACTACCCCGATAATCGCTAATCTTTTCATATCCCTACCCAAAAATTGACAAGTAGAAACATCATATCAGGGGATAGCTATAAGGTAACGTAAAAGCCCACAATTAATCTGGGGAAAAACGTTAGCTTTTAATCTCATCAATCCTGTAGGTGAAATGCTCACCACCATCAACATAACGAATTAGTTCACCCACAGCTAATCTTCTATTGAGAATGTCAAGAGTGCTTATATTTTCTGCAAAATCGGTATCATTCCAATCCATTAAGGCTTTACTTTCATCAAACTCCAGAACGTTGAAGTCATACCATTTTTCCCACTGCACACTGCCTTTCCCAAGAACCTCGTTTTCCAATTCAATATGATTATTATTATCAAGACTTACCTCAAGTCGCATCCCTTCACTTGCATTTACAACATTGCTGGCAATTAACGTTACCTTTTTCATATAAATATCCCTTTCAATGTGTTTGTAGGGATATTAGCAGAAAGCAATAGAATGCAAAAACCTGCACAGGGGTGGCATTGAATGACACAGCACACACAGTTTTACGCGGGCAAATAGGGAAACATCATCGATGTTTTTTTGTTCACATGTCATCATCAGTGAAACCCAACGGAAAATTAACACCAGAAATAAGGAAAATGAGAGTTGACGGAAATAAGGCTTGCAAGGCTGGATTAAAAAGAGCCGGAATTGAAAATTTCTGATTTCAGATTTCATGATTTAAGACATACATGGGCAAGTTGGTTAGTTCAATCCGGAGTTCCTATTTCTGCATTACAAGAAATGGGTGGATGGGAATCAATTGAAATGGTTAAAAGATATGCGCATCTTTCGCCAAATCATTTAAATGAACATGCCAGACAAATAGACGCAATATTTAATGATTGTGTCCCAAATATGTCCCATGAAATAGATTTGAAATTAGAGGTTAATACTAAGTGATTGATTCTGTTGGTGGGTCGTGCAGGGTTCGAACCTGCGACCAATTGATTAAGAGTCAACTGCTCTACCAACTGAGCTAACGACCCAACGGCGATAATTATTCTCCTGTTGGCCTTAGCTGTCAAACACTTCATCGGATTTTTCTCTTTATACCGGGCGATATTCATTCCTGTGGATTAATTATCCATCTGGTAGTTGCGATTATTGTTAGTTATGTAACTTCATGTTGTAATTCCATGCGCTGTGATGAACTTAACAAAATTCAGTGTGTGAAATATAAACACTGGAAAACGAGGCGTATTGTGTAATTATTGTTGCGAAGATATTAAATAATTCAAAAATTGTATTTAAAGTATACAAAAAAGCCAAAGACAGACAGGGTAAGACCAAAGAGCCAACATAGAGCTCAACAACTTCACAAATAAATACAGGAAGAGGGAATGGGAAAGATGGTAGACCAATCCAAGATAGTGGCAGAGTCTTTGCCGGAACCTGAAGAGCACCTTCAACGAAGTCTCTCCAACCGCCATATTCAGTTGATTGCCATTGGCGGTGCCATAGGTACTGGCTTGTTTATGGGTTCGGGTAAAACCATCAGCCTGGCCGGGCCGTCGATCATCTTCGTTTATATGATAATCGGCTTTATGTTGTTCTTCGTGATGCGAGCAATGGGTGAGTTGCTGCTCTCGAATCTGAAGTACAAATCATTCAGTGATTTTGCCGCTGACTTACTTGGCCCTTGGGCGGGTTTTTTCACTGGCTGGACTTACTGGTTTTGTTGGGTCATCACCGGCATCGCCGATGTCGTCGCCATTACTGCCTATGCGCAATTTTGGTTCCCCGGCTTTTCACAATGGGTCGCCTCATTGTTAGTGGTTTTACTGCTGTTATCTCTGAATCTGGCAACAGTAAAAATGTTCGGTGAGATGGAGTTCTGGTTCGCCATGATCAAAATTGTGGCAATCGTGGCGTTGATCTTTGCCGGTCTGACGATGGTGTTAATGAGCTATCAGTCGCCATCAGGTACGACGGCCTCGTTTACACATTTATGGAATGATGGTGGCATGTTCCCGAAAGGAATCAGCGGCTTCTTTGCTGGTTTCCAGATTGCCGTTTTTGCCTTCGTGGGTATTGAATTAGTTGGGACTACCGCGGCTGAAACCAAAGATCCTGAGGTGGTATTACCGCGCGCGATTAACTCCATTCCGATCCGCATCATCATGTTCTATGTTTTCTCATTGATTATGATTATGTCCGTGACCCCCTGGAGCTCCGTGGTTGCGGATAAAAGCCCATTTGTTGAGTTATTCGTTCTGGTCGGCTTACCTGCCGCTGCCAGTGTGATCAACTTTGTGGTGTTGACCTCCGCTGCCTCCTCCGCCAACAGCGGCGTGTTCTCCACCAGCCGCATGTTGTTCGGTTTGGCAAAAGAAGGTGATGCACCCAAGCAGTTTGGTAAGTTATCACGCCGTTCGGTTCCCGCATCCGGCCTGACATTCTCTTGTATTTGCCTGTTGGGCGGCGTGGTGCTGATTTACCTTATCCCGAATGTCATGACCGTCTTTACTTTGGTCACCACCGTATCGGCGATTCTGTTTATGTTCGTCTGGACGATTATCCTTTGCTCGTATCTGGTGTATCGCAAAAGACGCCCAGCACTGCATAAGAAGTCAATTTACAAAATGCCCGCCGGGATTTTCATGTCTTGGGTGTGTATGGCGTTCTTCGCCTTTGTCTTGGTGCTGTTGACGTTGGAAAGTGATACCCGCCAGGCGCTGATGGTGACGCCATTGTGGTTTGTCATTCTGACCATCGGTTACATTATCTTGAAAAAACGCAGAACGCGTCTGTTTGATAGCAATAATAACTAATAGTTATTCTCCGGCGTCAGAACTCTTCTGACGCCCTTTTCTATTCACACTCAATGGCTATTCTTCGCCACCTCGTCGGGCAATGCCGCCAATCACCAACTGTTGCACACTCGCTACTGTCTGTTGGAAGAATTCTTTATCGCTGAGATTTTTGCCGCTAATGGCCTCAATCTGGGCACTAAAATCGGCGTAATGCTGGGTTGTCGCCCATAACATGAAAATGAAATGCTGTGGCTCAACGTCGGCTATCAGGCCATCATCCATCCAACGGCGAATAATCAAGACTTTGTCCTCGAACAGGGTTTTCAACTCCCCTGCCAGCTCTTGCTTAAGCAATGGCGCGCCCTGGATCATCTCCAAACAAAACAGACGTGATGCTTGCGGGTGATCGCGAGATACCGCTAATTTAAGGGCAATATAGTGCCGAATAGCATCGATTGGCTGCTGATCTGCCTGTAATGCTTTGAGTGGTGCGAGCCAGATGGCCAGAATGTCTTTTAGCACCGCGATATACAGCGCCTCTTTCGCAGGAAAGTAATACAGCAGATTAGTTTTTGAGACATCAGCCCGCTCAGCGACCTGATCCAGACTGGTGCCGTGAATACCATAAAGTGAAAATAGATCAAGGGCGGCAGTCATGATGAGTTGCCGTTTCGCAGCCCCGGCCTTGCTGCGGCGGGACGGTTTTATCTCAGGTGCTGGTGTATCGCTGGTGGATAGCTTCACTGATAGTCCCTTCATAAATATTGATAAAACTGAATATTGATGAAACTGAAAATAACAAGCTACCTATAACATGCCGATCTCTTCCCCGAATACCTCTTTCTAGTGAATAACTGCACCGTGACTGGGCAGACCGCCTGTTTTTTGTGCACAATTATTTTACCAAACAGTCCATTTTTGACCATTTGCTCAACATTTTATTTACTCAAGTTTAGCAACGCATTGATTAAACAGGATTTACAAAAACTGGCATTGGCTTTGCTTAGGTACTGATGCAGACGTACAGATAGTCCCACTCACATGCAGAGGTGCTCAAATGAAAATTGGCGTATTTATTCCTATCGGCAACAACGGTTGGTTAATTTCCAGCAATGCACCACAGTACATGCCGAGCTTTGAGTTAAATAAAGCTATTGTGCAAAAAGCTGAACACTATCAGTTCGATTTCGCCTTATCGATGATAAAGCTGCGCGGATTTGGTGGCAAAACCGAGTTTTGGGATCATAATCTGGAGTCTTTCACCCTGATGGCCGGGCTGGCAGCGGTCACCTCTCGCATTAAGATTTATGCCACTGCGGCAACCTTAACCCTTCCACCAGCCATAGTCGCGCGCATGGCCTCCACCATTGACTCTATCTCCAATGGCCGTTTTGGCTTGAATGTGGTGACCGGGTGGCAAAAACCAGAATATGAGCAGATGGGATTGTGGCCGGGAGATGAATATTTCAGTCGTCGCTATGACTATCTCTCTGAATATGTGGAAGTATTACAAGACCTTTGGGGCACCGGACAATCTGATTTTAAAGGTGAGTTCTTCCAAATGGATGATTGCCGGGTCAGCCCGCAACCGCAAACTCCAATCAAATTAATCTGCGCGGCACAAAGTGATGCTGGCATGGCTTTCTCGGCCAAATATGCCGATTACAACTTCTGTTTCGGCAAGGGTGTGAATACCCCGACCGCCTTTGCCCCAACAGCCGCTCGCCTGCAAAAAGCGGCAGAACAGGCCGGACGTGAGGTCAGTAGCTATGTGTTATTTATGATAATCGCCGACGAAACCGACGAACTGGCCCGCGCCAAATGGGAAAGTTACCAAGCCGGAGCCGACACCGAAGCACTGGCCTGGTTAACCGAACAAAGTGGTAAAGATACCCAATCGGGTGCGGATACCAATGTGCGCCAAATGGCTGACCCGACCTCTGCCGTGAACATCAATATGGGGACGCTGGTTGGCTCTTATGCCAATGTGGCAAAGATGATGGATGACATTGCCACGGTGCCGGGAACCGAGGGCATTTTGCTAACATTTGATGACTTCCTCTCCGGCATTGATAATTTCGGTCAACATATCCAGCCGTTGATGAACAGCCGCGCTGATATCTTTGACACCCTGCCACCCGCCGCACGTGAGGTGGCCTAATGAAAATGGTTGAAAGCCGTCAATCGATTGAAACCAAACCGTCTGTCGCCCCTCAACAGCCAGTTCGCCGCAACCCCGGTATTAGCAGCAACGAAGTGATTCTGAATGCGCGGCCAGAACCCATCGCCTTCCCTACCTCGGCTAGCGCCTTGATTGTGGTTGATATGCAAAACGCCTATGCCTCAGAGGGAGGATATCTCGATCTGGCTGGATTTGATGTTTCAGCCACCGCTCCGGTTATCGCCAATATCAAACGCGCGATCACTGCCGCGCGGGCCGCCGGTATTCAGGTGATTTTTTTCCAGAATGGTTGGGATCCACAATACGTTGAAGCGGGCGGGGAAGGCTCGCCAAACTGGCATAAATCCAATGCTCTGAAGACCATGCGTAAACAACCGGAACTGATGGGCAAGCTACTGGCAAAAGGCGATTGGGACTATGCGTTAGTGGATGAATTGCAACCACAAACGGGCGATATCGTGATCGCCAAGCCGCGTTACAGTGGATTTTTCAATACCCAACTCGACAGCATTCTGCGCGCCAAAGGGATTCATCACCTTATTTTCACCGGCATCGCCACCAATGTCTGTGTCGAGTCGACACTGCGCGATGGCTTCTTCTTTGAGTACTTCGGGGTGGTACTGGAGGATGCAACCCATCAGGCAGGGCCGGATTTTGCCCAAAAAGCAGCACTTTATAACATCGAAACCTTCTTTGGTTGGGTATCTGATGTGGAGACATTCTGCAACTGCCTTGCGCCATCGGCGCAACTCAGCCAGTCGGCATGATAAATGCATTCTATTGCCGCCCCAAACACTCAGATAACTGGAGAATATGATGCCTAAGACCATTATTACCCCACCGGGCAGTGGTACTCCCCTCGCCCCTTTTTCGCCCGGCACCCTTGCCGATGGCGTGGTGTACGTGTCCGGCACCTTGGCTTTTGATAAGCAGAATAATGTGGTGCATATCGGTGATGCTGCGGGGCAAACCCGCCATGTGTTGGAAACCATAAAAAGTGTGATTGAGACTGCGGGTGGTTCGCTGGATGACATCACTTTTAATTCTATTTTTCTGACTGACTGGCAGCATTACGCCGCCATTAATCAGGTTTACGCCGAATATTTCCCCGGCGATAAACCGGCCCGCTTTTGTATTCAATGCGGTTTGGTCAAACCCGATGCCCTGATTGAAATCGCGTCAGTGGCGCATCTGGCACGCTAACCTGGCAAACAGCAGATAAAGGAGGCGTGGCAATGTATTTCGAGATAACCGGTCAGAATTCGCCAACCGCTAAAACAGTGGTTTTGTCTGCGGGACTGGGCGGCAGTGGTAGCTTTTGGCAGCCCCAGTTGAGTGCGTTGGGTCAGCACTTTCGCGTGATAACTTACGATCAATATGGCACTGGACGCAGTTCCGGGGTGATCCCATCGGGCTACACGCTGGCTGATATGGCGGACGAACTGGCGGGCTTACTAGCCAGCCAACATATTGAGCGCTATCACTTTGTCGGTCACGCATTGGGCGGAATGATAGGTTTGCAATTGGCATTGTCCCATCCTCAGTGTGTAGAGCGGCTGGTGGCTATCAACAGCTGGCCGGTGCTTGATAGCCAAACACGGCGTTGCTTCCATGTGCGGCAAGATTTACTGCTCAACAGTGGTGTAGCCGCTTATGTTCGCGCCCAGCCGTTGTTTCTCTATCCAGCAGATTGGCTATCACGCAATACCCTGCTGCTTGAACAGGAAGAGGTACAGCAAATCGCTCATTTTCAGGGCATGGAAAACTTATTACGCCGCCTGAACGCGCTGATGAATGCTGATTTCCGCGCGGTATTGCCCCACATCACTACCCCAACACTGGCCTTGTGTGCCACCGATGATCTGTTAGTGCCATACCCTTGTTCGCAAGCTTTAGCCGAGTTATTGCCTTACGGCGAGTGGGCACAGATGAGTTACGGCGGCCACGCCATGTGTGTGACCAACAGCGAGCAATTTAACGGCATATTACTCAGTTATTTGCTGATGGACACCGGCATCGCCAAGTGCGAACTGGCGCTAAATCAATCCAATACATCAGCTATTCATCTTTAAAGGGAATCGTTATGGCACAAATATTAACCCCAGATGCATTGGCAACTTTATTTACCGATGCCCGCACCCACAATGGTTGGTTGGATAAACCGGTCGATGATGCTCTGCTCAAACAAGCTTATCACCTGGCGCGCATGGGGCCGACTTCAGCCAACTGCTGCCCGGCGCGTTTTGTCTTTATTCGCTCATCTGAGGCCAAAGAGCGCCTTAAGCCGGCACTATCCAGTGGCAATCTGACCAAAACCCTGCAAGCACCTGTCACTGCCATCGTCGCCTATGACCCGGTTTTTTATGACGCATTACCCAAGCTGTTTCCACACGGTGATGCCCGCTCTTGGTTCACTTCCAGCCCAGAGTTAGCCACTGAAACCGCTTTTCGTAACAGCAGCTTACAAGCGGCATATCTGATTATTGCCTGTCGGGCCTTGGGATTGGATACCGGCCCAATGTCAGGTTTTAACAATGCACAAGTTGATGAAATATTTCTGTCAGAAAAAGGCTGGAAGTCCAATTTGCTAGTGAATATTGGTTATGGGGATATCAATAAATTGTATGAACGCTCGCCTCGTTTGGCGTTCGACGAGGCGTGTCAGGTGCTCTGATTTTTAGGCTATTTTTTGTTGAACTGATTCTTAACCCTGAGGTGGTCTATGCAAACACAATCCTTACCAACAGATTCTTTATCTGCATCGTCAGCATTACGCAGTGTCGCCGTGGATAAACAGGATTTCCGTGATGCTATGGCGCGACTCGGCTCGGCGGTGAATATTATCACCACTGATGGCCCGGCTGGCCGCGCCGGATTTACCGCATCGGCGGTATGCAGTGTGACCGATACCCCACCAACCTTGCTGGTGTGCCTCAATCGCTCAGCATCAGTCTATTCGGTGTTTCAGCAAAATCAGACGTTGTGCGTCAATACCTTATGTGCCGAGCATGAGTCACTGTCAAACTTGTTCGGCGGCAAAACGCCGATGGAAATGCGCTTCTCAGCTGCCCGTTGGTCAACTCTGGTCACCGGTTCCCCGGTGCTCAGTGGTGCTGTTGCCTCTTTTGACTGCCATATCACACAAGTTATTTCTGTCGGCACTCATGACATTCTGTTTTGTCAGGCTGCCGCCGTTATTCATAGCGATGACCAACATGGTCTGGCCTATTTTGACCGCTGCTATCACCCGTTAATGCGCCAGAGCCGCTGATTCAAAAACGAATTGATGGATTTCTCTGCGGTAATTTATTGATATTTCTCAGTGACTCACGGAGTACATTATGGCGAATAACTGGTTTCCAACATGGCGTAAACGCAGTGGTAATCTGGATGGAGCCATTATTGCTCCTGATGAGCGTCTCCCAGTCGGCGCAACATTGATTATGGGGTTACAACATGCGGTGGCCATGTTTGGTGCTACCGTGCTGATGCCGCTGTTGATGGGTTTTGACGCCAATCTGGCGATTTTGATGTCCGGCATCGGCACCCTACTGTTCTTCCTGATTGTGGGTGGGCGGGTGCCCAGTTATCTTGGCTCCAGCGCAGCATTTGTCGGTCTGGTCATTGCCGTCACTGGCTATACCGGCAGCGGCCCTAATCCCAATATCGCTTTAGCCCTGGGCGGCATTATTGCCTGTGGGGCGATTTACACCTTGATTGGTTTTATTGTAATGAGTGTTGGTACCCGCTGGATCGAGCGCTTAATGCCGCCGGTGGTCACTGGCGCGGTGGTGATGGCCATTGGCCTAAATCTGGCACCGATTGCCGTGAATAGTGTTTCCGGCTCATCTTTTAACAGCTGGATGGCGGTAGTCACTATTTTATGTATCGGTGTGGTAGCCGTATTTACCAAAGGAATGATTCAGCGCCTGCTGATTCTGGTTGGCCTGATTTTGTCTTATGTCATTTATTGGGTTGTCACCAATATTTTGGGTTGGGGAACGCCAGTTGATTTCGGCCCCATTAATCAGGCCGCCTGGTTTGGCTGGCCGCAATTTACCACGCCGGTATTTGATGCTCATGCCATGTTGCTGATCGCCCCCGTGGCCGTAATTTTAGTGGCAGAAAACCTTGGACATATAAAAGCCGTGGCGGGAATGACCGGACAAAATCTGGACCCGTATATGGGGCGGGCTTTTGTGGGCGATGGGTTGGCAACGATGCTATCCGGCTCGGTGGGCGGTACCGGCGTCACGACCTATGCCGAGAATATCGGCGTCATGGCAGTGACTAAAATCTATTCTACTTTGGTTTTTGTCGCCGCGGCACTGGTCGCCATTTTACTGGGTTTTTCACCCAAATTTGGCGCACTGATCCACACCATTCCGGGGCCGGTATTGGGCGGGGCCTCAATCGTGGTTTTCGGTTTGATTGCGGTAGCTGGCGCGCGTATTTGGGTACAAAACAAAGTGGATCTGAGTGATAACGGTAACCTGATTATGGTGGCCGTCACACTGGTGTTAGGAGCGGGGAACTTCGCGCTAACCTTGGGTAACTTTACCCTCGGGGGCATCGGCACAGCGACTTTTGGTGCCATTTTGCTCAACGCGTTATTACAACGCCGTAAAATATTGCCGAAACTGGGGAGTGACGGTAAGCCCTTGCCGCAAGACGGTTAGTTATCTGAGGTATAACGCTCTTATATTATGCCTAACAGCTCAATACAGAGCGTTATTACCTCAATCTATTTATTCAAGATGCAGCTTACCACCTTGCCAGGAGAGCTGAGTCACTGCTGAGGTTGCAACACCGTCGCTGGTTTCTCCTCCCAGCAAAATTACTTTATCTTTATCTTGAATGGATACGCCGTAAGCCAGCGGCTGAGGTAATTTCCCCACCACCTGCCATTGATTATCCACCAGCGCATAAATGGGCTGTTGCCACTGTTTTTTTAGCCCTTTATGAGCATATAACTGACCCGCATTGAATTGTTGCCATGAACCTGGGAAATTGGCCCCGCCGCCCACCAGTACCACATCATTGCTAACACCAGAAAACGCCCCCGCCAGCCCTTCTTGCACTGCGCCTTTTTCAGCACCGATCAAATCTGGTCGCTGTTGCCATTTCACCCCTGCGCCCTGCGTTTTGCCCTGCCATACCGCTGCCGTACGTAATCCGGGTTTAATTTCACCATTTATTAATATCAAATCACCCTTTTTAGCGGTGATAGCTGACCCAGCCGTACCTAAAAATGGTACTTGCCCGCCACTTTTCCACTGATTTTTGGCTGGGTCATACATCAGCACATCGCGGTTATAGAAATAGTCCGCCGGAGCCTGGTCAAAATACGCATTAACCACTGCATTTTTCTGGGTTTCATTGCCGCCCGCAGAGGCCAAATCCGTAAAGTAACCGTCGAAAATAGCTTTATTGACGCCCCCCAGCAGCAGCGCCTGAGTGTCATTCAATGTGGTTGCGGCGGTTCCCACCAAGCCGCGCGGTGCTCGCGTTGCCAACCGTTGCCACTGATTAGTTTGTGGATCATATTGATACACATCATCCAGCGCACGTACTTGCGTGTCACTGGCGCTATTTTTACCTACGCCACCAAACACATACAGCTTACCGCTTAATGCTACAGTAACAGCCTGTTCACGAGGCTGCCCCGGGAAGTCGGCTATTTTCTGCCAACCACTGCTAGCCTTATCCGTATCAAGGCGATACCACGATTGACCGGCGCTACCTAAGCCAACATATAAATTGTTATCAACCCGAGCGCCCGTCCCATACTTAAAGGCAACAGGCACATCCGGATAGCGTTCAGCATTGGCGTAAGGTAGTGAGAATGTGATGCAAAGAGTCAGCGCGCTCAATAGGATGACTTTTGTACTCAATTTTTTCTTATATTGGTGGTATATCTGAGTCATCAAGATGTTCCTCATTAATTAATCGCTATATTGGATGAATGATAACAACCATGAAACTCCACTTAATATTTTAAATTGGAGTTTTACTATTACTCAAGATATTAATCGTCCGATACGTTGTCAATGTAGATAACAAGTCATTGTGATAAATACCTCAGGGATGAAGAAAGATTTCAGTTAAATTCGCTGGGCTATTCTCTGGCAATCAGGCTGAATCAAGGAAGCCAGCCAGTGTCGGGAAGATGTCATGTCATTGTCTGGTTACTGTCGTGGCAGTGTTGGGCGCTGGCATTTAGGTTTGTAGATATCTCTTCAAACCCAGGAGTATTCATTATGAATCTTTATCGTATTCGTGAATTACGCCAGGCACGGGCCTGGTCACAAGAGCAATTGGCCGAGCTTTGTAGCCTGAACGTGCGCACTATTCAGCGTATAGAGAATGGTGAGCAAGCGAGTCTTGAAACGTTGAGCGCTATTGCCGCGGTGATGGAATTGAAAGTCAGCGAACTCTACGCTCCAGATTCCAGTCAACCACCAGAAGCTTCTGGCGAAGCGGTTGATCAGCGCGTAGTGGATGCGCGTGAGGCCGTTGAAAATGAAATGTCTTTTTTGCGCCAATTACTGCGAGCGGTGATCCTGTGTTCAATATTGTTCGTGATTAACTGGTTTACCTCCCCAAGCTATATGTGGGCCTGGTGGGTCGTGCTGGGATTAGGTATTCCATTAGGTTTAAGAGCGATAAATCTATTCTTGCTCGGTAATTGGCTGGAGCGCTGGCAGCAAAAACGCCTACAAAAGAAGTTACGTAATTTGTAAGTAAGCTGAGCAAATCAAAGTCACCAGATTGGGATGTCTTATTGCGGTGACTTTTTGTGTAGCTAACATTGCAGCTTGAGCGTATTGGCGTATGGTTAATAAGTGTCATAAGCAGCGACTATGATGACATCATCAGCGTTATTCAATAAATATGATTGGAGAGAAGCGAGATGGCGAAAATTCTAGTGCTTTATTATTCCATGTATGGACATATCGAGACACTTGCCAGCGCAATTGCCGAGGGTGCCCAAAAGGTTGACGGCGTTGAAGTGACCATTAAGCGCGTGCCGGAAACCATGCCGGCGGATGCTTTTGCCAAAGCCGGTGGTAAAACTGACCAGAAAGCACCAGTAGCAACACCACAAGAATTGGCCGATTACGATGGCATCATTTTCGGTACGCCAACCCGCTTTGGTAATATGGCCGGGCAGATGCGTACATTCCTTGATCAAACTGGCGGGCTGTGGGCATCGGGCGCACTGTACGGCAAAGTCGCCAGTGTATTTGCTTCTACCGGTACGGGCGGCGGGCAAGAACACACCATCACCTCAACCTGGACCACATTAGCCCACCACGGTTTTATTATTGTGCCGATCGGCTATGGCACGACAGAATTGTTTGATGTTTCGCAGACCCGCGGTGGCACGCCTTATGGCGCTACCACTATTGCTGGTGGTGATGGTTCCCGCCAGCCAAGCGCTGAGGAGCTCGCCATCGCCCGTTTCCAGGGCGAACATGTGGCGAAAATCACGGCCAAATTAGCGCGTTAAATTGTCATGAAAAGCACCGCTAAAGTGGTGCTTTATTTCAAAATCAAGCTTCTAATAGCCCTTGTGCTAAATAATGAGTGGCATCTGCCACCCCTGGCAAGGTGAAAAAATAGCCGCCACCAATGGGTTTCACATACTCTTCCAGCGCTTCCCCATTCAGCCGTTTTTGCACGGTCAAAAAAGCTTTTTCCAAATCAGACTGGTAGCAGACAAATAATAGCCCCATATCCAGTTGCCCCGAATTTGATACCCCCAGCGAGTAGCTGTAGCCACGGCGCAGCATCAAGTTATCCTGGGTTTCAGCGGTGCGTGGATTTGCCAGCCGAATATGTGCATCCATCTTAATCACTTTGCCGTCTGGGTCTTTGGTGTAATCCGGTTCATCATGTTCATGTACCCTACCCAAAGGCGCGCCACTGTGCTTATCGCGACCAAAAATAGTTTGCTGCTCTTGCAAGGGAGTCCGATCCCAAAATTCCACTTTGAAACGGATAATCCGAGCCGCCTGATAACTGCCACCGACTGCCCAGGCAGGTTCTCCGACGTTTTCCTGAACCCACACCACTTGGTTGATCAGCGGCTTATCACTGGTTTTCGGATTCGCGGTTCCGTCTTTAAAACCCAATAAGTTGATTGGCGTTTCTTTACCTTTGCTGCGGGCAGCATGGGCAGAAATAAACCCTTCACGTTTCCAGCGCACACTGAGAAGATCCGGCGAGTGTTTGATGATATCGCGCAGCGCATGAATCACGGTTTCATTGGTATTCGCGCAAATTTGCAGCAACACATCACCGTGGCACAATCCGGCATCCAGTGAGTCATTGGGGAAACGAGTCATTCTTTGCAGCCGTAGGGGTTTTTGCCCTTGCAAGCCGAAACGCTCGTCAAACAGTGAGTCACCGACGGAAACCGTGATCGTCAGATTATCGGGGTAAATTTCTGGCCCCATAATGCCCGAATCCAGTGGCGGCAATTTTGCGTTAACCGACGGCGCATGCCCGCCTGTGGTCAGAAAAGCAATTCGTGCAGTTAATAACGTAAATAACCGGATTAATGCTGCTTTATCTGTTGCCAGCACATCAAATGCCACCAGCATCATCGCCGCTTGCTGTGGGGTTAATACACCGGCTTGATGCTGTCCGTAGAAAGGCTGCTTTTGCCAACGTTCATCTTGCGCGGCTGCAGATTCGGGGGTTGGGCAATCCGCCGCGCGAGCTATTTTTGCCCCACCGAGCACCAATGCCCCACTCATCATGCTCATACCGAGGAGCAAACGCCGACGGGACGGCAATTCCGCCCCGTTATCTTGCTGATACGGCCCGTGTTGCGGGCCGGTTTTCTTGCTCATTTTAATCCTCAGTCCAGACCCAATACGCCACGCAGTT
>NZ_JBLWEX010000258.1:0-23223 GCF_048323875.1 Yersinia sp. LJYL362 | reverse complement strand
ATTTACGGCCATAACGGTCACCCATAGCACCCAGTACCAAACCACCGAACCAACGTGAAATAAACGCAGCTGAAATCAGACTGGTAGCCTGAATCAGTGTCAGACCAAATTCCTGTTTAATATCAGTCAGAACCAGAGTAATAAGAACAAAATCAAAGCCGTCCAGGGCATAACCGATCCAGGCGGCAATAAATGCCTTCCATTGCGCAGGGGTAAGCTGCTTATACCAGCGCAATGGTTTGTCTCCACGAGGTGGTTTGTCCGTTTGTGCTTGTACTGAAGTGCTCATAGCGTCGCTCTCTCTCCACCACCAGCCAAGTTCACTGGCAGAAACTGTTTTCCTCGCGGCAGGTAAACCATAGCAACTGATTGTTTAGCATCACTTAATCTGTCACTACCAGACGGTTTTCGCCACATTTATATTTATGTGGTTTAACTCCAAATAAAATCAATCAAAGGAGTAAAACTCCATTTGAGTGTATAAGATCAGCCCGCTATTTCAATCACAATGTGTCTAAAACGTGACAAAGATGGCGAAATGCTGAGGTGAGTGAGATAAGCAACAGGATGCGGGGTATTTACCACCGCTGGCGGAAGATCCCCGCAGCAGCGGCGAGAAATGACAGCAGAAATAGATTACCGGTCATCCATTTTGGCTAACAGCTTGGGTGGTTTTACGTTTAATGCTTTCTGCCTGAGCCGGATCAGCTTTGACCAGCAAGGCGTAAATCAGGTCGAGCACGAATAATTGGGCAATTTTGGTGCCAATGGAGTCCCCTTGCAGCTGCCCCTGACGGTTGCCGTTAATCAGCACATAATCCGCCAGTTCAGTAATGGTGGAGCCCATATTGTGCGTCAGCGCCACAGTGGTCGCACCGGCCTGCTTTGCCAGTTTTAATGCATGTACCGTCTCAGTTGAGGTTCCCGAATGGCTGATACCAATTGCTACATCACCGGGGCGCATCAAAGAAGCCTGCATATACATAAAATGATTATTTGTGGCCGCATCGACCCGCAATCCGATACGCATCAATTTGCCTTTGGCATCTTCCGCAGTGATACCGGATGAACCGACACCAAAAATGCAGATACGATCAGCCGGGCGCAATAGCTTAACCACCTGCTCGACACTCTCGATAGACAACAGATTCAGGGTTTCAGACAACACATTATTAATCGCCGATTGCAATTTATTGCCAATCGCCAACGTATCATCCCCCTCTTGTACATCAGCATCTAACAGACTGTTTTCATTGTTATGGCGGGTTGCCACTTCAATGGCCAAATCCATTTTGAAATCCTGAAACCCTTTGTAACCCAGCGTGCGACAAAAACGGATAATCGTGGCTTCACCAGCTTGTGTCAGCGCAGAAAGGTCAGCAATGGAAAGCTGAGTCACTTTAGCGGGTTCTGCCAGAATATAGGCAGCAATACGCTGCGCTGAGCGGGTCAGGCTATTTTGCATCGCACCCAAGGCATCAAGAATTTTACCTGGCTTAAAACGGGGGGCACCAGTTTTCACGCGGACACCTCAAGGGAAAGAGAATTGACGGACAGGAGACAGTTCTGCGGCGCATCATGACATAACTGGCCCATTTCGTGAAGAAGAATGGCGGTATTGTGCGGGGTGAGATCAATAAAAAAACCCCGGGGGGCCGGGGAAGATGTCAAAGATAACGTGCATTCTTATTATATAAAAATCATAGAGATAGTTTCTTCACAATAAAGAATGGTGAACTTTCACCACTGCTTTTTTGATAGTGCCAGAACCGGCGATTTGGCAACCCGGCTTATGCGGTTCACCCGGCAGAAATACCGCAAACATCCCCGGTAACATGCGCAATTGGCTTTTATCTGGAATTTCAGCAATCAGCTGGTAGTCATCGTCAGCATGATAAGGCTCAAGATGCTCGGTGGGCGTCAATACCGAGTATTCAATCCCTTCAACGCCGCTGATGAGTAGTTGCACATCGGCATAAGTTTGGTGCATTTCAGCTTTCTTATTTTCAGCCGGTTGGGTATCGAACTCCATCACGTTCATGAAAATAAGCTCGCCATCTATTTCATGACGCCCGCAACTCAATTGAGCCAACGGCGCCTTAGCCAAATAGGCTAAAACCCATTGCAGACGTTCTGGTAATCCGCTGAAAAAAGCTGTTTGTGTTAATGATCCACTGATCATATTGACCTCAATATTCAATCATAAAATATATACTCAAAGTCATTGGTGTCGCAGCAAGGCAGCAAACGAACGAATCCCGATGAGCTTACTCAAGTAAGTGATTCGGGTGAGCGAGAGCGGCTAACACCGCTGAGACTTCAATGACAAAGAGTATCTTTGGCCCATAATGCTGCACCTAACAACCCGCTATCCTGCCGGTGATAAGCTGCTTGTAGCGGCACACGATAGATTTGTGGCAAGGTTTTTTGTGCGCCAATGACCCGCTCTAAATATCCTGGTGCTAACCCGACACTGCCGCCCAGAATGACCACTTCCAGATCCAGCGCCATTTTCATGTCTGCCAGCATCTGAGCAATGGCAGTTGCGGAGCGGTTAATAATGTTTTCCGCATGAACATTGCCAAGTTGTGCCAACTCAAACACTTTGGCGGCAGTCACCGGTTGCTTCCAACCCAAGGTTTCCGCGCCGATTGCCGTACCGGAAGCCACACTCTCGACACACCCCTTACGGCCACAACCACACAACAAGCCATGAGGATCGGCCAGCGTATGACCTATGTGCCCGGCCAGTCCGTGATTACCGACCAACAGTTTTTTATTCAACACAATGCCGCCGCCCACTCCCGTGGAAACCGTCACAAACATCATATTGTTTATCGAAATCGTATTGTCACTCTTATGGCTTAATGCCTGATATTCAGCCCAGGCAGCCGCCTGCCCATCATTAAGCAGCACACAAGGTAAATCAGCGATCGATTGGATGCATTCTTGTAACGGAAAATCTGCTAAGCCGCCCAAGTTGGCGGGATTAAGCGCGGTCAGGCGACCATCACTGATAATGCCAGTTGAGGCAACAGCAATAAAATCAACCTGATTACGATAAGGCTCAATTAACGTTTTCAGTGCTAGCGCCAGCTGTGCTGCCCCGCCTCGAGGTGTGGCCACCTGCTGGCGGCCAATTAACATGCCACTCTCGGTCACCATCGCTGCCGCAATTTTTGTTCCACCGATATCCAGTGCCAACACTTTTCCCATCTGGTGCAACCCTCTTGACCTGTAATGATGTTGATAGAATCACTATGACAATTTTTTGGCCACAACTCCATTATTTTTTAAGTATTGGAGTTACGCTCCACAATAAACGCTTTTTGACCTGATTAATGAAAGGTTGACCATTGCACCCTGCAAATAAAAGATCTAACATAGTGGAGTAAAACTTCATTTAAAATATTTTATCGGAGCTAAAGACCGTGAGCAATCTGAACGTAACTAAAATAAGTCGTCTCCGCCACCAGCTCCAGAATGGCCTCATCGCCTCGTGCCAACCCGTACCTGGCAGTGCTATGGATACGCCAGAAATTGTCGCGGCAATGGCATTGGCAGCACTGGCGGGCGGCGCAGTAGGTCTGCGTGTTGAGGGCATCAGCAATATTGAAGCGGTGCGCCGGGTTACCGATGCCCCAATCATCGGCATTATTAAACGTGATTTGCCTGACTCAGAAGTCAGGATCACACCGTGGCTGGAAGATGTTGATGCGTTAAGTGCCGCCGGAGCCGATATTATCGCTTTTGACGTCACCTGCCGCCCACGCCCGGTTTCAGTGGAAGATTTATTCCAGCGGGTGCAGGCAACGGGCTGCCTGGCGATGGCGGATGCCTCTTGTATTGAAGATGGCCTGTTAGCATACCGCTTAGGCATCGACTTTATCGGCACGACATTATCCGGTTATACCCAAACCCCCGTCCCCACTGAACCGGACTTAGAACTGGTAAAACAGTTATCTCAAGCGGGCTGTAAGGTGATTGCTGAAGGCCGTTATAACTCTCCAGCCTTAGCCGCAGCGGCAATATCAGCCGGCGCTTATGCCGTAACCGTTGGCTCCGCCATCACGCGTATAGAACATATTTGCAGTTGGTTTTGTGAAGCAATTCAACATGCGCCACAAGAACACGAAGCAGCAAAACTAACGAGTCACTGATGGCACAACAAGATGTCGCTGGTACTCAAAACTATTTTGGCTAACCATGCCCCCCACTCTCTCTGATTTATTAAGGATGCGTATGAAAAAGTTAACCGGCCTGATCGCAGCTCCGCACACTCCCTTTGATGAGCAGGGTGAAGTCAATTATCCCGTCATCGACCAAATTGCCGAGCATCTGGTGAATGATGGTGTGAAAGGGGTCTATGTGTGTGGCACCACGGGTGAAGGTATTCATTGCTCGGTAGAAGAGCGCAAAAAAATTGCCGAGCGCTGGGTAAAAGCGGCACAAGGTAAACTGAGCATTACTTTACACACTGGCGCACTCAGCATTAAAGATGCTGTCGACCTTTCACGTCATGCCGAAACACTGGATATTTTCTCGACCTCAGCCATCGGCCCATGCTTCTTTAAGCCGGGTAATATTGACGACCTGATTGCCTATTGTCAGGCCATCGCGGCAGCCGCACCTTCAAAAGGTTTCTATTACTATCATTCCGGAATGTCCGGTGTGAATTTGGATATGGAACAATTCCTCATCAAAGCCGAATCAAAAATCCCAAATCTGTCAGGAATTAAATTCAATAATGCGGATTTGTATGAATTCCAACGCTGTCTGCGCGTCAGCGGTGGCAAATTTGATATTCCATTCGGGGTTGATGAACATTTACCGGGTGGTCTGGCAGTGGGAGCTATTGGCGCAGTCGGCAGTACTTATAATTACGCCGCGCCGCTATTCCATAAAATCATTGCTGATTTTAATGCTGGCAATCAAGTTGCCGTACAACGCGGTATGGATCAGGTTATTGCTCTTATTCGCGTTTTGGTCGAATTTGGTGGCGTTGCTGCCGGTAAAGCTGCAATGCAATTACACGGTATTGATGCCGGTAATCCACGCCTGCCATTACGTGCGCTGACTAAAGAACAGAAACAAACCGTGGTGAATAGAATGCGGGATGCCATCGCGATTTAATTACAATAGATAACTCATCACAAAAAGATAAAGGCCGGAAAACCGGCCTTTCGTCATTCAGAAGAGCTGCACTTATAAAGACAATAACTTAGTCAGAGACGGCGCAAAATAATAACTGCCGGTTACTGGCTTACTAAAACCTAATAACAGATCGTGCTTACCGTCTATTGAACCAAACATGCTCAGTAATTGCTGTTCGATATTGTGCAACCGCGCGCAATAGGCAATAAAATACAAACCGTGTTTGCCACTGGCAGTACCGTAAGGCAAGCTTTGACGCAATATTTTTAGCCCTTTACCATTCTCTTTAAGATCAACCCGGCTGACGTGAGAGGTATCGGGGCGTTGATCTGAAGGCAATTCCTCACTGCCATGTTTGGTACGCCCTACAATTTGTTCTTGTTTATGTTCTGGAATACGCTGCCATTTTTTCAGATCATGTTCATAGCGCTGAACCAAGACATAGCTGCCGCCCGCATCTTCTTCGCCATCAGCAATAACAGCCACTTCAGGTCGACTTTCACCTTGCGGATTCTCAGTGCCATCAATAAAGCCAGTAAAATCACGCTCTTCAACCCAGCGGAAGCCATGAGTCTCTTCTTCAACCGCAATAGCATCACCAAACGCAGCCACCGCAGCTTGCGCCAGAGTGAAGTTGATATCCTGGCGTAATGACTGAATATGAATTAATAAATCACGTTGGGTGGCAGGAGCAATCATCGGCGCTTTGCCTAATGCGGTAAAAGGCTTTAACTCTTTCGCGCCCTGACCATTAGACAAGTCATGCCAAATATCTGAACCGAAAGCAATAACTGCGCCTAAATGCTCATTGGGGAATTGCTGTTGTAACTCTTGCAATGCCTGACAGAATTTTTTACATCCTTGGCGAATGGCATCAAATTCGCCCTGCACTTTTGCTTCCATAAAAATGGCAAAACGGCAATGCTCCAGCAAAATGCCACTCTGAACTTGAGTCATGTTATTTCCTCACTAACAGCCAATATTGATTATGCCGAATATCATAGCTGAAGCGATTAAAATAACCTTGCGTCAGCGCAAAATAAAACTGAGCTGGGGCCGAGGCCTTGAGAAGGAAGAATATTATTAAGGCGCAAATATAAGCCGCGCCTTACAATAAAAAGAGAATAATATTTATTCGCTTTTAGCGCGCCATATAATTTTACTGACTTTCCAGCTTTGCAAAGCATCGTCAGATGGCATTAAGCCCTCCGGACCATGCCAGTCACCATCAAATAAATAACTGACATGCTGACTATCTGGCGCAGCACATTCTATTTGTGCATGATCATCACCGGTACCTTGACGGCAGACACCAAAGGCTTTTTTATACAATTGGCTAAATGGCGTGCCGATACTGACCCCCCATTGGCTCGGAATATCTTTATCCATGACATCAATGCGCTCTACTGTGCCTTTTGGTTGGCCGGAGATAACCAACTTGATTTGGTCTTCTTTCATTGCCTGATAGAACGACACTAACTTGCCATCATTAGTTGCCATACCGCTGCGCAGCCGATAATCACCTTTCAGTCCTTCTTTAATCTCATTTTCACTCAACGGCGTACTGGCTGTAATACCACCAACACCTTTATCGGTAACTTGCATACTGCTGCTACCGCCAAACCAATTAAGCGGAGACAAACTTGACCAAGAAAAACTGGACGTGGCTGAACACCCTGCCAGCAACAAAGGGGCTCCCAGTAATAACCAGCGCATCCCAGACAATCGTGGGCAAATATTCATCTAAAACTCCTAAAAAAACCACTGCATCCCATAAGTTCTCCTGCAAAAAGACTATGCATGGAAGCAAGAGCATGACAGTTGAAAATGATAACCAGAGATTGGAGTCCGGCCGGCTGAAAAAGTGCCATCACAAAGTAGGCTTTCATCATTCTTTCCCATAATCGGTGTCATCAAACGAATTCACCCACAGAAGAAAATACCGCTAATCAGCTTGATAAAATAGACTTTATCCCCATTTATACCCATCAGATAGTTATATTTCGCAATGGGCTAATCTCTTATTAGGCAAATTCTAACGTCATTTTGGTCTAGTATTGGGTAACGAGGCTAACAAGGCCTCTGGTTTCAAATGCAATAATTCATTCATTGAAGGAGCAATAAAATGAAGAAACTGACCTTAGCTGCAACCTTGGTTATGTTGTGCAGCACACCATTCCTGGCGCAAAGTGCATCAACCGCAGCGCAAGGTGGTTTTGACGGCCCGGCAACAACGCAGACTCAGCCAGCCGCTCAAGGCGGGTTCTCAGGGCCAAATGCCAGCAACACCACGGTAGATAAAGTGAAAACCATGCGTGATGATGCCCATGTTACCTTGCAAGGGAATATTACCGAGCGCTTGGGCCATGATACTTATACTTTCCGCGATAGCACCGGCACCATTACTGTCGATATCGACAGCAAACGCTGGAAAGGCCAAACCATCACGCCACAAGATAAAGTCCAAATCGAAGGGAAAGTGGATAAAGACTGGAACTCTGTGGAAGTTGATGTGAAAAATATCACTAAGATTAAATAAGTCGGCTTAACCTCGGGTACTGTATTTATATAAATTCAGTACCCAATACTTTTGTCTCCTATTTATTCCTGAACCTACAAATGAAATGTCATTCAACAATATTTTATATAAATATATTTAATTAAATTACTGTGAGAAGATGTTTATTATTTGTTTATTTTAACTGAACTAAAAAGTGATTAGAGTACAACTTGTCAGGCAAGCCAAGACAAACCGCCTGTAAATATAAAACACAAAACAAACTTACAAAAAATGGAAAATTATGACAGATAATAACCATACCACAGAAGATCCAACCATTGAATTAATAGTATTAAAGGGGAGTGCAGGAAATGGCAATTTCAATATAGACCTCGGGGTTAGCAACTATGTTATTAAAGATGCTGGTGGTATTGACACCTTAACATTTAAAAATACCAAAATAAATAATTTAGAATATTCAAATAAAGATGGCCGTGCTTATATACGCGATAAAAAAACTAAAAATATAGTGACATTTGATGATAGCGGTTACGCAGAACGTAAGATAAATGTAGATAAAGCCTATGTTTCTTTTAAATCTACCTATCAAAATAAAAAAAGTAATGTGGATAAGATTTTTGAAATGGAGACTGAGATCGGTGTCAAATTCAATAAGGTAGAATTTGAACTCAATGAAATATATGATTTTTATCAGCGAGGAATGATTCGGGCAGACCTACTGTCTCAATCTGTTAACAATGTTAATAGTAAACTTGACGAGATAATTAATATTGCTAACTCACGGGGTGACCAAAAGAGTTCAGATCAATACACCGAGATAAAAAAAGCATTCAGTGATTACACATCTCAACTTATTAAGTTAGATATTAATCATGAAACGGTTATTGAAAAGATAAATATTAACGGTAAGGTATATGATGCAAACAAACTTTTAATTTCCAAAACATTAGATAACCCATATGCTAAAACTTATAAAAAAACTTCCGATCTTACTGACATCACTGGGGTTAGAATACTTAAAGATAATTATTCTGACTACACCGAGCAAGAAATAGAGGATATTCAAGATGAGTTATATTCATCTGGTATGATGTCTGAATATATGGCAGGATTCAAAGATCTGGGTCAGGAATTAGGAATTCAAAGAGCACCGACTTATTATGATTTTAATCCTGGGCGCAATATTGTCCCAGCAAATTAACCATATACCACATTAGGAATAAGAATCCCCTCCTGCTAGAGGGGAAATTCAGATCCAACAGGTGTAAGCCTCCATAGCTTCAAGGATAAAGACAGATGAATAATCTATGGTAAATAAGAGCTCTTTGTGGGAGAGAACGGAATAAAAGAAGGTTGGAAATCTAGTAGTAAAGGCCAAAATCACCTTATCTATTGCTCGGTCATTTCGGCCAGTGGCGCTATCGAATTAAAAGTGAATTTAAAATTAATACCCTTTAAATTCAAACAACTAAACCCTCAATACTCCTGATCCACAATCAGCCGCTTGCCCAGCATAATCGTGTCTTGGGTTTCGTAATCGAGCTTTTCATACATGCCGATTACCGCGTCATTGTCTTCGCGCACCATGATATTGAGCTTTGGGCAGCCGCGGGCAATCAATTTCTTTTCCAGCCGGCTGATCAGCGCATTGGCAAAGCCACGTCCCCGGAAATCAGGATGAACGCCCAGATAATAAGCAGAGCCTCGGTGGCCGTCATACCCTCCCATTACTGAGCCGACGATCGCGCCACTGACTTCCGCCACCAGAAACAATTCGGGATCATGATTTAGTTTACGTTCAATATCCATTTCCGGATCATTCCAGGGCCGCAGCAAGTCACAATGCTCCCACAGCAGAATCACTTCTTCAAAATCACTTTGCTGAAATACACGGATTTCCATGGATATTCGCACCCTTGAGTCAAATGGATATGCTGATCATTACACAAAATTATATCACGCAATAATAAAGTGATATTTCCCATAGTGATAGTACGTAATGATAGGAGAATTGGATAAATTGTGTCGGATTCCAACCCACTCAGCACAACTCCACAGCGAGAGTACAACAATGGCGGCAAATCGCGGTATACTTGGTCCCTTATAATTTCCCGGCTACCAGAACCCTTCAGATGAATTTACCCGATATAGACCAAATCAAAACCTACCTGCTGGATTTACAGGATAAAATCTGTGCCGCGCTGGCCCAAGCTGACGGCAGCGCCAAATTCACAGAAGAAAACTGGGTGCGTGAAGAAGGTGGCGGTGGCCGCAGTCGGGTAATGGTCAAAGGGGCAGTTTTCGAGCAAGCAGGGGTAAACTTTTCACATGTTTCTGGCGCAGCACTGCCAGCATCTGCCACCGCACATCGCCCCGAACTGGCGGGTCGCAGTTTTCAGGCGCTCGGCGTGTCACTGGTTATTCACCCGAATAGCCCTTATCTGCCCACCAGCCATGCCAATGTACGCTTTTTTATTGCTGAAAAGCCTGACGAAGATCCGGTGTGGTGGTTTGGTGGTGGCTTTGATTTAACCCCCTTCTATGGTTTTGAAGAAGATGCAATTCACTGGCATCAAACCGCTTATAACCTGTGCCAACCTTTTGGCGAACAACTCTATCCGCGTTATAAAAAATGGTGCGACGACTATTTTTATATTAAGCATCGTGATGAAGCTCGTGGTATTGGCGGCCTGTTCTTTGACGATTTGAACAGCGACGATTTAAACAGCCCCGACTTTGATACCTGTTTCAACTTTACTCAAGCAGTCGGCGACGGTTTCCTGGATGCTTATATGCCGATTGTCGCGCGGCGCAAAACTCTGAGTTGGGGCGAGCGTGAGCGCGAATTTCAGCTTTATCGTCGGGGTCGTTATGTTGAATTTAATTTGGTCTGGGATCGCGGCACGTTATTTGGGTTACAAACCGGTGGGCGCACAGAATCTATTTTAATGTCCATGCCGCCACTGGTGCGTTGGGAATATAATTATCAACCGGCAGCAGACAGCGCTGAAGCGGCGCTGTACCGAGATTTTCTGCCGGTAAAAAACTGGCTAGCCGCAGGAGAACATCACTGATGCAAATTTGGGTTGATGCGGACGCTTGTCCGAATGTTATTAAAGAAGTGTTATTTCGTGCCGCAGACAGAACTGGCATGATGGTAACGCTGGTGGCAAACCAGCCACTAAAAACCCCGCCTTCAAAGTTTATTCGCACATTACAAGTTGCTTCTGGTTTTGATGTTGCTGATAACGAAATCGTACAGCGCGTCGAAAAAAATGATCTGGTCATCACTGCAGATATTCCGTTGGCCGCCGAGGTGATTGAGAAAGGGGGCATTGCGTTAAATCCGCGCGGTGAACGCTATACTCCAGATACTATCCGTGAGCGGTTGAATATGCGTGACTTTATGGACACTATGCGCGCCAGCGGTATTCAAACTGGTGGCCCTAATACCTTAAATCAGCGCGATCGCCAGCAATTTGCCAATGAGCTGGATAAATGGCTACAGCAAGCGATTAAAGCGCGAGTCTAAATATCGATAACTAAAAATTTAGCGCTATCCCTGCCCCTACAGCCCACAATGAATAGTTTGGTTTTATCGTGCTATATACTTTATATAAACCTTCAATGCGGGCTGGTATATGAAAAAATTTGATTACAATCTGGTGAAATTGCTGCAATGCCTGATTGAGTTTCGTAGTGTTACCCGCACAGCAGAAGAGCTGGATGTCGCAATTTCAACGGTTAGCCACGGTCTTGCTCGCTTGAGGCATGAATTCAATGACCGGATTGTCATTAACACCAAAGAAGGTTTGGTTCCGACCACACTCGCAATAACCCTCAACAGCCATTTTTCATCTGCCGCAGACCTGATTGATAATGCCATTGCTGCCGGAAAAAATAGTGATTCGGCCCAAAACTCGCTGACAATCAGTGCCAGCCCATTAATCCAACATTGGCTAAGTTGCCAAATATACCAACTGTCACAGTCCAGCGATATGGGCGAAAGTTTTACTATCAAATATGTTGACAGTCATTATACCAGTGAGCAACGAGTATCACGGTTAAGAAATAGTGAAGTAGATATCGATATCGGCTCTATTTTAGATATAGACCGTTCATTAGTCAGTTATCATTTAGGGTCGTTTCCACTGGGGGTTTTATTAAGTAATTCACACAGTAGAATTTCTGGTGACATAACTAAAGATGACTGGTTGCAAGAACAGCGCTTAATTTGGAATATCAATACCCAAAGAGCTTTATTTACTCCAGGAAACTCTTTTAATGATATTCATGTCAATGATAATGCAAATATTGAAACAACCAACTCACTCAACGCTGTAACTCTGGTCGCCAATACAGACTACTTAGCGATTTTCCCCTTTATGATGCAGTCATTCTTAGCGAAACAATTCAATGTCCACATGTCCCCACTCCCCTTTTAAAATAATGGTTTAGTATCGTATTATGCCTATATTAATAAGAAATCTGACTCAAATGACCTGATCAGAAAATGTCTCAAAATCATACAGAATCTTCGTTAACGGAGACTAACAACACACAGCCTGATTAAGTAATTTATTATAAAGCTGCCCTACCGACTTAACTTTTAGTTTGATATAAATACTGTGTCGATGGCCACTCACAGTTTTCTCACTAATATCAAGTTTTTGTGAAATTTCCTTATTACTGTCACCCGATAAAATCAGGCTAAGGATGGTATACTCTCTTTGTGTTATTTTAAATTTTCTTAAATAGTAGATATAGAGAATATCATCAATGTTAATATCATTATTACTCCGTCCTTTAATGGCGGAGCTATCAGAAAGTACCAATTGTAGCCCTTGGATACTATTGTATAAATCAAAAGACAGATAAGAGGTTTGCTTAATAACAATGTGTTCTATTTCAAGAATTTTCTCACCAATAATACTGACTATTTTAATAGGATGATATCTCATCCGTTCCTTCAGTGAAATTATCATATTTAACCAGTTTTCACCTGGCCAGGTATAATCAATTATTAAGAAATCGACGCTGTGCACCTCGATATAATCACAGACCTCAGCAATATCAGTAAAATTATTTAGCGATATTAAACGATTAGATTTTTTGAGTGGCATGATATCCGAGACTACATAGTCTAATCCTGCCCCAAAAAATGATGATTGACTTAAAGACACAACTGAAATCATTGGATTACCCTTGATATTAAACAAACGAACACAGCGCATCAATCTATTGGTAATCATGGTATCAATACCAATAGATAAAGTAATTCAGACACACCTTGCCGTGCTGGGAATAATCCTATTATGTAAAATAAAATCACAACAGATCTTAAAATGAAAAGACATTTAGCAAAAACAGAATAACCTTAAAAATCATTAAGTTAAACAAAATAATAGATATCAAACAAGATAAAACGAACAATTAATATCTATCAAACAGCATTGCGATTAAATATTTACCCTATAAAAACAAGACATATCTTATTAAATAACCACCAATAACCTTAGGTGACTCAGTTAATCATAAACGCAATCGATAATAGATCAATTTTTATTGTATAGAGTCATTTATATATATTCATATAATCTGCTGACAAGAAGCCAGCCCTGCATTCGCAGTTTTACAATTTAATAACCCAAAGGGGAGCCAATATAGCTCCCCTTCTGGTTCATCACGTTATAACACCAGAAACTACAATGGCTGGGTTTGCGCCTCTACCACCGCTAATGCCACCATATTCACGATTCGGCGCACAGAAGCAATCGGCGTCAGAATATGAATCGGTTTTGCCACCCCCATCAGCACCGGCCCAACGGTCACGCCCTCTGAAGTGGTCACTCGCAGCAAGTTATAACTGATTCGCGCCGCTTCCATATTTGGCATTATCAGTAAGTTCGCAGCCCCTTTCAGTGGGCTATCTGGCATCAGGTTATGGCGGATACTTTCTACCAGCGCGGCATCCCCATGCATTTCACCGTCAATCTCCAGTTCAGGTGCCATCTGATTCACCAACTCAAGTGTGCGGCGCATTTTACGCGCGGCCGGGCAATCCGAGGTACCAAAACTCGAATGAGATAACAGTGCCACTTTTGGCTCAATACCAAAACGGCGCACCGTTTCAGCCGCCATCAGAGTAATCTCGGCCAACTGCTCAGGTGTCGGGTCATCATTGACGTAAGTGTCAGCGATAAACGTATTGCCAGTTGGCAGCAACAACGCATTCATCGCGCCCGCCACATGTGCCCCCTCGCGGAAACCGAATACTTTTTCGACCACATCATAATGCTCATGATAAGTGCCAATGGTGCCACAAATCATCGCATCGGCTTCCCCCCGATGAACCATAATGGAGCCAATCAGGGTTGGGTTGCCAATCACTGCCCGACGCGCCTGTTCCTGCGAAACCCCACGGCGCTTCATGATTTGATAGTATTCGTGCCAATATTCATTAAAGCGTGGGTCAGACTCATTATTGACCACTTCGAAGTCTTTCCCCGCCGTAATTTGCAGGCCCAACTTCTTCAGCCGAGTCTCAATCACGTTTGGGCGACCAATCAAGATAGGATAGGCCAGCCCTTGGGAAATAAGCTCTTGAGTCGCATGCAATACTCGCTCTTCTTCCCCTTCCGCCAAGACTACCCGCTTCATCTCTTTTTTCGCTTGCGAGAAAATCGGCTTCATAAATAAGTTGGTTTTGTAGACAAATTCCGTCAGTTTTTCGATGTAAGCACTAAAGTCAGTGATTGGACGGGTTGCCACACCGGAATCCATTGCTGCTTTCGCCACCGCCGGTGCGATTTTCACAATCAAACGCGGGTCGAATGGTTTAGGAATAATGTATTCAGGGCCAAAGGAAAGGTCTTGTTCACCGTAGGCTGATGCCACCACATCACTCTGTTCAGCCAGTGCCAGGTCAGCAATCGCATGCACACAGGCCAGTTTCATCTCTTCATTAATGGTGGTCGCGCCCACATCTAATGCGCCACGGAAAATGAACGGGAAGCACAGCACGTTATTCACCTGGTTCGGGTAGTCCGAACGGCCGGTGCAAATAATCGCATCAGGGCGCACAGCTTTTGCCAGTGGCGGCAGGATTTCAGGTTCAGGGTTCGCCAGCGCCAAAATCAGCGGGCTGGGGGCCATGGTTTTCACCATATCTTGCGTGAGGACACCCGGGCCGGAGCAGCCGAGGAAGATATCCGCACCTGGCATCGCATCGCCTAAGGTGCGCTGACCATTATCTTCAATTGCATAAGCCGCTTTGGTTTCAGCCATATTGGCTTCACGGCCTTTATAAATCACACCCTTAGAATCACATACCGTAATATTGTGATGCTTTAATCCCAGTGCAACCAGCAAATTCAGACAAGCAATAGATGCCGCCCCGGCCCCAGACACCACCAGTTTCACATCGCTGATATCTTTTTTCACGACACGCAAGCCATTGAGTACCGCAGCGGTACAGATAATCGCGGTACCATGCTGGTCATCATGGAACACCGGGATCTTCATGCGTTCACGCAATTTCTGCTCAATATAAAAACACTCGGGCGCTTTAATATCTTCCAGGTTAATGCCACCGAATGTCGGTTCCAGTGAAGCAATAATGTCGATCAACTTATCGGGATCGAGTTCATCTACTTCAATATCAAACACATCAATACCGGAGAATTTCTTAAATAGAACCCCTTTCCCCTCCATGACCGGTTTACCCGCTAATGCGCCAATGTTGCCCAGCCCCAGTACCGCGGTACCGTTTGAAATCACTGCGACCAGGTTGCCGCGCGCCGTATATTTATAGGCAGCCAGTGGATCAGCCGCAATCTCCAAACACGGAGCAGCAACACCTGGAGAATAAGCCAGCGCCAAATCCCGTTGGGTCGCCAGCGGTTTAGTTGGCGACACCTGAATTTTCCCCGGAGTAGGATATTGGTGGAAATCAAGCGCGCTCTGTTTCAATTGTTCGTCCATTGTAGGTTCCCTTTGCTTTTATTCTTTGAGGTGGTAGGGAACCAGTATAGTGAGTGAATTATCACAATCTATGAAGCAGGGCATACTCTGCATAACATTTTTATATCAACAGCATAATTTACTGATCAATCAGGGGGGAATAATCAACAATCGGGGAATTAAGTGCCGCGAAATCGCGGCAACAAATGCAGAGCATCACTCGGAGAAGAAGGAATACTAACCTAATAAATTGTGGATTTGCGCATATTGTAAAAGCATGATGGTCTTACCATCTTTAATTCGGCCATCCGCGATCATGGCAATAGCTTCAGTGAAGGGCAACTCAACCACCTCGATAACTTCATCTTCAACGCCGACATCGTCAGTCACTTTTTGAGCCACATGATATTCCGCAGCAAAGAAATGGACAATTTCAGTCACGCCACCCGGCGACATATAAGCTTCAAACAGCTTTTGTACGTTATCAACCTGATAGCCAGTTTCTTCCATGGCTTCACGGCGAATACACTCTTCCGGCGAGTCGTTATCCAGCAAACCGGCACAAGTTTCCAGCAACATGCCGTCGGGATTGCCGTTGACATAGGTTGGCATACGGAATTGGTTAATCAGCAAGACAGTGCCATTGGGGCGGTTATACAACAGAATAGTCGCGCCATTTCCTCGGTCATACACTTCGCGAATCTGTTGTACTGACGTTCCATTATCATCTATTAAATCAAAGGTGTACTTGTGGAGCTTGAACCAGTTTTTAGATAACAATTCACTGCGAATATTTTCAATTTTGACTGACATAAGACCTTCTTTAATCCCCAAAACACCCTAGAATTTTATTTACTTAGCTAACGCTAGTCCTTGTTCATTTGCAATAGGAACCAGCGCAATAAAAATGCCCCGATAACGGAGCATTTAAGGTGAGATATTAGAAACGTTGCTATCAGAAACCAGTGGGTACATCCTTCATATCCGGCAACTTATGGGCGATGCCTTTGTGGCAATCGATGCAGGTTTTACCTTCTTCAATCGCTTTACTGTGCATTTTCGCCGCCACCGTTTTCTGCGCCGTGAAGTCCATATTGTCAAAATTATGGCAGTTGCGACACTCTTGCGAACCATTGGCTTTCATCCGCGCCCACTCGTTTTCCGCCATCGTCAGGCGATGAGCCTCAAACTTCTGCGGTGTATCAATCAAACCAAAGGCCTTGGCATATAGCTCTTTACTGGCTTTGATTTTACGCAGCATTTTCGGCCCCCACTCATGGGGCACATGGCAATCCGGGCAGGTCGCCTTCACACCACTGCGGTTGCTGTAGTGGATGGTTCCCATGTATTCCTGATAAACGTTGTCTTTCATTTCATGGCAGCTAATACAGAATTTTTCAGTATTCGCCATTTCCATACCGGTATTAAAACCGCCCCAGAAAATGATGCCACTGACAAAGCCAATCAGCAGTAATGTGCCGAGCGCCAGCCGGCTCGGCCGACGCCACCACTGCCATATTCGTTTGATCATGCCGGGCTTTTTAGTTTCATTCATTTTTTATTCTCACAATAGCCATCTCGCTTATTGACCAAAGCCAGGTGCTGGCTGGAAGCTATTACCGACAATCGGTGCTGCATCAGTTTGTGGCACATGGCATTGCAAGCAGAAGTAGCGACGTGGGGATACTTCACTCGATACCTTGCCATCACGATCAATAAAGTGGGTTGGGCTAACACGCGGCGCACCCGTAGTACGATAATGTTCAACGCCATGACATTGCAGGCAACGGTTGGTGTTTTTGCTGATTTGATAGCCATCAACACTATGTGGGATCAGTGGGGGTTGGTTAACATAGTTCAGCGCCATCCGCTGTTGCTGTTTGGGCATTTTCACCTTACCTTCTGCCGTACCAGAGACTTCCGGTGATTGGCTTAAATCCATCTCGACATTGCTGGCAGCATTGACGACACCAGCTATCAGCAATACCGCCAGTAGCGATACCACAGATATTACCCGGCGATTGAATGCGTGAAACATCGTGTTATTCATTATTTTCTCCTGAGAACACCGCTCTTCCTGAACTGCGCGCTATCTTCTGAACTACGCGACAACCCGAGCCAATTTGACTGCACATTTCTTGAAGTCAGTTTCTTTGGATAACGGATCGGTAGCATCCAATGTCAGGTTATTCACCAACTGCGCAGCATCAAAGAACGGCATGTACACCAGCCCTTGTGGTGGACGGTTACGGCCACGGGTTTCCACCAGCGAAATCACTTCGCCACGGCGTGAAATCACTTTCACTTTGTCACCGCGCCGTAAACCACGAGCTTTAGCATCCAATGGGTGAATGAAAAGTACCGCTTCAGGGAAAGCACGATGTAATTCAGGCACTCGGCGGGTCATGGAACCGGTATGCCAATGCTCCAGAACACGGCCAGTGGAGAGCCACAAGTCATATTCCTGATCCGGACTTTCCGCCGCCGGTTCATAAGGCAATGCAAATATCACGGCCTTACCATCCGGTTTGCCATAGAAACGCACGTCCTCACCTTTTGGTACGAAGGGATCAAAGCCTTCACGGTAACGCCACAACGTTTCTTTACCATTCACCACCGGCCAGCGTAGGCCGCGTTCCTGATGGTAGCGATCGAACGGCGCTAAGTCGTGACCATGACCACGGCCAAAATCGGCATACTCTTCAAACAGCCCTTTTTGGATGTAGAAACCGAAATCACGCGCTTCATCATTCAATTGGTCAGCAGGAATTTCACTCAGTGGGTATTTATTCACCACATTATTGGCAAACAGCACGTCATACAGCGTCTTACCGCGATATTCCGGTTTCTTATTAATCAGCTCATCAGGCCATACTTCTTCAACTTTGAAGCGCTTGGCAAACTCAACGATCTGCCATAAGTCAGATTTCGCTTCACCCGGTGCAGGCACTTGTTGACGCCAGAACTGGGTACGGCGCTCAGCATTGCCGTAAGCGCCCTCTTTCTCGACCCACATCGCGGTCGGTAAGATAAGGTCAGCGGCCAGGGCACTGATAGTGGGATAAGGGTCTGAAACTACAATAAAGTTACGCGGATCACGCCAACCCGGCATGCGCTCTTCATTGATATTTGGCCCGGCCTGCATGTTGTTGTTACACATCACCCAGTAGGCATTAAGCGTGCCATCTTTCAGCGCACGATCTTGCGCTACGGCATGTAAACCCACTTTCTCCGGAATCGTACCCGCTGGCAGTTGCCATTTGGTTTCGGCAATTTGGCGATGTTTTTCGTTAGTGACCACCATATCGGCAGGCAGGCGGTGGGAGAATGTCCCCACTTCACGGGCTGTACCACAAGCGGAAGGCTGGCCGGTCAGAGAGAAAGGCCCAGAACCTGGTTTAGAGATCTTGCCGGTTAACAAGTGCAGGTTGTAGCACATGTTATTGGCCCAAACACCACGAGTATGCTGGTTAAAGCCCATCGTCCAGTAAGACACCAGTTTCACTTTCGGATCAGCATACAACTGCGCCAGTGACTCTAATTGATCTTCCGGCACACCGCTCATTTTGGCGGTTTTTTCCAGCGTATATTCAGCAACAAAGGCTTTAAAATCATCAAAACTCATCGGTTCTGATGCATCACTACCGGGGTTTTTGGCCGCTTTTTCCAGTGGATGTGTTGGCCGTAAACCATAGCCAATATCCGTTGCACCACGGCGGAAGTTCACATGGCGATCCAGGAAGCCCTGATCAACGGCATTATTTTGAATAATGTAATTGGCGATGTAATTCATAATCACCAGATCGGTCTGTGGGGTAAAGACGATCGGGTTATCGGCCAGTTCAAAGCTGCGATGTTCAAAAGTAGACAGCACCGCAATTCTGACATGCTCATTCGTCAGACGACGGCTGGTCATGCGTGACCACAAGATAGGGTGCATTTCCGCCATATTGGAGCCCCAGAGCACAAAGGCATCTGCTTCTTCAATATCGTCATAACAACCCATTGGCTCATCCATACCGAAGGTACGCATAAAGCCCACCACGGAAGAAGCCATGCAATGACGCGCATTGGGATCAAGGTTGTTGGAGCGGAAACCGGCTTTCAGCAGTTTAGACGCCGCGTAACCCTCCCACACTGTCCACTGGCCGGAGCCAAACATGCCTACGGCGGTCGGGCCTTTTTCTTTCAGTGCATTTTTGAATTTCAGCTCCATGATATCAAAGGCTTTCTCCCAACTGATCGGAGTAAAATCACCTTCTTTATCATACTGGCCGTCTTTCATCCGCAGCAGTGGCTGGGTCAGGCGGTCTTTGCCGTACATGATTTTAGGCAGGAAATAGCCTTTAACGCAGTTCAACCCACGATTGACCGGTGAATCCGGGTCACCTTGAGATGCCACGATACGGCCATTTTGCGTGCCAACCAAAACACCGCAGCCAGTACCACAGAATCGGCAAGGCGCTTTATCCCATTTGATTGCGTTTGTTGTCTCACCCACAACCGCCTTGGCGACGGTGGGTATGGTCAATCCGGCTGCGGCTGCCGCAGCAACTGCGGCATTGGCCTTCATAAAATCCCGGCGACTGAGTTTCATGGCATTTCCTCACCTTGCTGATCCTGCTGGTGATAAACCAGCGATACAGCCAGCACACCATCCAGATTGCGTGCTGACTCAATATAATTCAGGAGCACGTCTGAGCGCGCTGCCTGCATAACCACCACCAATTTACCCAGAGCGGTATCACTGGTGGGTATTTCTGTGCCCGGAATCGCCAGCAGGCTGTCGATGAGTGGCGCTATTCGCGCAGGCTTGGCTTGTATCACCAATCCACAGACATGCCATTCTTTATCGTCCATCTTCACTCCGGGTAAGGGTTACTGCCTGGACGGGGCAACTGGGTACACAGGCACCACAGCCGGTACAAGCAGGAAGGTCTAATTCGGGCTGAGCAATGCCGTTTAGGCGCGGACGGAATTTTATCGCCCGCGTTTCACAACTATCCTGACAACTGCGGCATTCAATATTGTGAAAAGGTAAACAGCGGTCAGAGATATTGATTTTCAGCGACCAGGCGGGTTGCGCCGTTGAAGTAAAAACGCCCACTTCACAGGCCTGCACACAGGCTTGGCAGAAGCTGCACTCGGCACGCTGAAAATCTATTTCAGGAAATCCACCACTGCCAGCAACCAATACGCCAGTTTCACAAGCGGCAACACAGTTTTGGCAACGGGTACAACCAGCAATAAAATCACTTTCGCTAACCGACCAAGGTGGCCGAATAGCCGAGGGCTGCTGTTTACCTGCTTGCCAAGAACCCGTCAGCAATTTACGCCGCGATAAATCAGTCATACTGATATCCTTAACATCTACTGGCGCGCCCGCGTGTACTTTAGGAGAGTGTTCATTTAAAGCTCGGTGAGTCACACCAAAGCAATGATAATGATTGTTATTTGTATTATTAGAGAATTCCCCAGTGTCTAGGTATTAAATACAGAATAATGAGTAATAAAATAATTACTCTTTAGAGTTAATCGTTGGTAGATATTGAGCAAGATCAATTAATTTAGTGGTTATTTGCGTGGTTTCTCACGATTAAATCTATTTGCGTTATTACTTTTTTTATATAACGATTTGCTTAATGAGAATGGCTATCAAAAAGAAATGATATTTTGGTGATTATTCTTTAGATAAACTGGCGCGGTTAAATGAATTTGGCCGAAGTTTTGAGGTACACTTAACGCGTGGTTCAACTAACTATGATGGATAACATGGTTGGCCAAATTAATGCCGCCAAATAATCCACGTTCAACAGCCAGACATTTAATGCTATCGGTTACAGGGACATTACTTATCATGACCAAAAGTCACACTATAATGATCGTTGACGATCATCCCCTCATGCGCCGTGGGATCAAGCAGTTACTTGAGCTGGATAGCAACTTTGATGTGGTTGCTGAAGCCAATTGCGGCAGTGATGCCATTATTGAAGCGGCCAAGTGCCAGCCAGATGTCATTCTGCTTGACCTAAATATGAAAGGCATGTCTGGGCTGGATACATTGAAAGCTTTGCGTAATGAAGGTATTGATGCGCGAATTATTGTTTTAACCGTCTCAGATGCGCGCAGTGATGTCTACGCCATGATTGATGCAGGCGCAGATGGTTATCTGCTTAAAGACAGTGAACCTGAAATATTACTGGAAAATATCCGTCTGGCTTCAAAGGGTGAGAATGTATTCAGTGATGCAGTCACACAATATTTATCCTCGCGAGATGAGCAGGTTAATCCATTCTCTGAATTAACCGAGCGAGAATTAGATGTGCTGCAAGAAGTCGCGCGAGGAATGTCCAATAAACAAGTCGCGTTTGAGTTACACATTTCAGAAGAAACCGTGAAAGTGCATATCCGCAATTTATTACGGAAACTGAATGTCCGCTCACGCGTTGCGGCAACCATCATGTATTTAGAAAATAAACAATATTAATAACCACCATATTATTTAATAGCAGCCAAGTTATTAGATTACTCAATGGCTGCTAAGATAAAATTATGGTTATCGTCTATCCATTTTTTATTCAGCGGCCCCCAACTGTCTAACTGATAATATCCCGCATTATTGCGCACACCATCCTGTACAAATGTCATGGTGATGCCCAAACCGGGCAGCGCTTTCAGCACATCCTGTAATGTTCGCCGTGGCCAGCCAGTCAATTCCATCAAGCGCGGTACATTCAGCGACTCCCCTCGGCTTATCAACCAACAAAGGTAGAGACGACGGGCAAATACCGGATTAAGTTCCATAACATCCTCCAAGGTTGGATAGCTATTTAATAGTCTACCTGATACCAGAAAAAACACCTGTTTATACCCGTCATACTTCAAGCTGCATATGCGTGGGCTGCCTTCCTACACCTCGAATTATTTAGGATATATCACTCTTTTTACCATCAAGGTGAATTAACTCGATTTTTACGATGTTATTTACAGCTTCTCCTTATTTTCTTCACGTTTTCTTAAGCATTCCCGCGTAAAGTGCAACGTGGATTCTGCTGTATTTAACCCGAGAGGCTGGCACTGCATGGCTAATTTTTTCATCGACCGCCCAATATTTGCTTGGGTATTGGCGATAATTTTGTGTCTGACTGGCGCATTGGCAATATCAACACTGCCGGTTGAGCAATACCCTAATCTGGCACCGCCCAATGTGCGCATTAGTGCATCCTACCCCGGAGCCTCGGCACAAACACTGGAAAATACTGTCACGCAGGTCATAGAACAAAGTATGACCGGTCTGGATAATCTGCTGTATATGTCATCACAAAGCAGTAACTCCGGCAGTACATCAATAACCCTGACTTTTCAGGCTGGAACCAATCCTAATGAAGCTATGCAGCAGGTACAAAACCAGTTGCAATCCGCTATCAAAAAGTTGCCGCAAGATGTACAGCAGCAAGGTGTTTCAGTGTCTAAATCAGGGGATAATACCCTGATGATGGTGGCGTTTGTTTCCACTGATGGCAGCATGGATAAACAAGATATTGCCGACTATGTCGCCAGTAACCTGCAAGACCCACTCAGCCGTA
>NZ_JBLWEX010000257.1:0-22757 GCF_048323875.1 Yersinia sp. LJYL362 | reverse complement strand
CACTGCCTGTCATATCAGCATAAACCAGGGTATTACCAAATGGCTGGACCTTAAGAACATCTTTATAGGTGATATCACCCGCATCGATAGAGTCACGAACCCCACCGCCACTCATCACCGCAAAATCTGCACCCGCACGTTCCATTTGTGCCGCCAATAGCAACCGCGCCAGATTAGTTTGCTCGAAACGTACTTTGCTGCGATCCCCTTCCAACTTGCCATTCACACTACCCACTTTGACATCCAGCTGCGCTTTGCCCTGTTGTTCAAATGGTGTCAGCAGTTTCAGCATTGATGGGTCTTGAGCAATCTCTTGGGTATAAAACACCCGCTCACTGGTACCATCCGCTTGCTCGACTTTTTTCTTTAAATTCACTGGGATTAACTGATAACTCACTAACTTCAACTCGCCATTACGGAATTTGAAGTCTGCACGGCCCACATATTTGCCCCATTCATGCGCTTGTACGATCCACGTACCATTCTGCCGATCAGGAGCACAAGGTGTGCCAGGAACATAATCAGCTTGCTTATGGTTCTCACTGGCCATACAGACCGGATCTTGTGAATGCCCACCGACAATCATATCCAGATAACCCGCTGGTAAGCTGCGCGCCATCTCGACATCACCCGGCGCATTCGACCCGTGCTTGCCATCATCGTAATGGCCCATATGAGTCGCTGCGATAATAATGTCAGGCTTCTCAGTTTTTCTCAGTTGATCGACAACTTGCCTGGCTTCTGCTGCGGGGACGCGAAATTCGATATCAGTGAAATACTCGGGATTTCCAATCTTGGCAGTATCATCGGTGGTTAAACCAATCACCGCGATTTTCACACCTTGCTTATCAAACAGAGCATAAGGTTTGAATAATCGCTGTTGAGTGCTTTTCTGATAAATATTGGCGGATAATAGCGGGAAGGTTGCCCATTTTTCCTGTTGGCGCAACACACTTAGAGGATTATCAAACTCGTGGTTGCCAATAGCCATTGCGTCATAACCGACCAAGTTCATACCGCGGAAATCAGGTTCAGCATCCTGTAAATCAGATTCCGGAACACCGGTATTGATATCCCCGCCGGAGAGCAACAACACGCTACCCCCTTCTGCGGCAACGTGTTTGCGAATGTCATCAACTAAAGTTTTCTGTGCGGCCAGACCATACTCACCATGGTCATTCTGCCAAAAATGGCCATGATGGTCATTAGTGTGCAGTATGGTGATATCGTAAGTTTTATCTTTTTCCCAGGCCGCAGCCCATCCCGGAGCAAACGCCAGCGACACAGCCAAAGCAGTTGCTGTAGTCGATAGTGAAAAACGCATAGCAAATCTCCATGTTGTCGTTAAAACCAGCCTGTTCAGTGCCAGTTTAATGAGTAAAGAGGGGGTGACACATACCAATATCATGACAAATCAAGGTCATACTGTGACGCAACTCTTATTGTAATGTGATGATGCACGTATGAATTTCAGAATATTTGAATATATATCAAATTGTATCAGCTGTAGTAAAAATCATTCGATCTGCATAGTATGTATTCATTACCAACACATTATTAACAGTGAAATTATTAGGCGAATACTCACTATGACCGATCGTTCTGAGACGGAACTCCCTCCCTCCGTCAATACCCAGCCCTTCGATAATACCAAGGTAAAGCGCACATCATTTTCCATCTTGGGTGCAATCAGCGTATCTCACTTACTTAACGATATGATCCAGTCGCTGATTCTGGCGATTTATCCGCTATTACAAGCCGAGTTTTCACTGAGTTTTGCGCAGATTGGATTAATCACCCTCACTTACCAACTGACCGCCTCATTATTACAGCCACTTATTGGTCTCTATACCGATAAGCATCCGCAGCCCTATTCACTGCCAATTGGTATGGGTTTCACCTTATCAGGTATCTTGCTGCTTGCGGTTGCCACGACTTTCCCTGTGGTTTTACTGGCTGCTGCATTAGTCGGAACCGGTTCTTCGGTCTTCCACCCAGAATCGTCGCGAGTCGCTCGCATGGCATCCGGTGGCCGCCACGGTATGGCACAGTCTATTTTTCAGGTGGGAGGCAACTTCGGCAGCGCTCTCGGCCCACTATTAGCCGCTATCCTTATTGCACCTTACGGTAAAGGCAATGTAGGTTGGTTTTCACTCGCGGCACTGCTGGCTATTGTGGTGCTGTTGCAGGTCAGTAAATGGTACCAACAACAGCAAAGAGCAACACATGGCAAAGTAGCCAAAGTCTCATCGGCCAAAATACTGCCTAAAAAGACGGTTATTAGCGCGTTAGTTATCTTGATGGTGCTGATATTCTCTAAATACTTCTATTTGACCAGTATCAGCAGCTATTACACCTTTTATCTGATGCATAGGTTCGGTGTTTCGGTACAAAATGCGCAAATACATTTATTTGTCTTCTTGTTCGCTGTTGCCGCTGGCACCATCATTGGCGGGCCTCTTGGCGATCGGATAGGTCGAAAGTATGTTATTTGGGGGTCAATATTAGGTGTTGCACCATTTACCCTTGTTTTACCCTACGTTTCTCTGTATTGGACCGGGGTTTTAACCGTGATCATTGGCCTTATCCTCGCCTCTGCCTTCTCGGCAATACTGGTGTATGCGCAAGAGCTTATTCCGGGAAAAGTGGGCATGGTATCTGGTCTATTCTTCGGTTTTGCTTTCGGTATGGGGGGGTTAGGTGCGGCTGTACTAGGGTATGTTGCTGATTTAACCAGTATTGAACTGGTTTATCAAATATGCGCATTCTTACCATTACTAGGGATAATGACGGTTTTCCTGCCCAATATAGAAGATAAGTAATAGTAATAACCTTATAATCCCGACTGAGATATATGTTTCAGTCGGGAGAGTTCCCTACGTAATAGAGATAGAAACAGCAAATCCCTCACAAACAACCACTTCAAACAATTTCCATGCCAAAGCTGACTTTTATCGATAAAAAATGAATTTTTATCGCGCATTGATCGCATAAATGCAATAAACTGATGTTATTGCTGTGAAATGCTTGCCGCCCTGCCGAACTAGAAGGAGTCTGGATGCACCACTCAACACCCTTAATTACCACGATCGTCGGAGGCCTTGTTCTCGCCTTCCTCTTGGGCACCTTGGCTCACCGCCTGCGCATCTCACCACTGGTGGGGTACCTTGCCGCAGGGGTGCTGGCCGGGCCATTCACGCCAGGTTTCGTTGCTGATACCTCATTAGCACCAGAACTGGCTGAAATCGGTGTTATCTTGTTGATGTTTGGTGTCGGACTTCACTTCTCACTTAAAGACCTCCTCGCAGTCAAAGCCATCGCCATACCCGGTGCCGTAGCACAAATTGCCGTCGCCACCTTGCTCGGGATGGGATTGTCTCATTTATTAGGCTGGGATTTGATGGCAGGTTTTGTCTTCGGTCTTTGTCTGTCAACGGCCAGTACCGTGGTATTACTGCGAGCACTAGAAGAACGGCAACTCATAGATAGCCAGCGGGGGCAAATTGCTATCGGCTGGCTGATTGTCGAAGATTTGGCGATGGTACTCACATTGGTGCTATTACCCGCCTTTGCCGGCGTGATGGGTAACGAAACCACCAGTCTGAGTCAGTTATTCACTGAATTGGCTATAACCATCGGTAAAGTGATTGCCTTCATTACGCTGATGATTGTTGTAGGCCGCCGTTTGGTCCCCTGGATACTGGCTAAAACCGCCAGTACCGGTTCCCGTGAGCTATTTACCTTGGCAGTGCTGGTCTTAGCACTCGGCATTGCTTACGGCGCAGTGGGGCTGTTCGATGTATCCTTCGCCCTTGGTGCATTCTTCGCCGGAATGGTATTGAATGAATCAGAACTCAGCCATCGCGCAGCACAAGATACCCTGCCGCTACGTGATGCATTCGCCGTACTGTTCTTCGTTTCCGTTGGGATGTTATTCGACCCAATGATTTTGCTACGTGAACCATTAGCTGTACTGGCTTCACTAGCTATCATTATCTTCGGCAAATCAGCCGCAGCGTTTATATTAGTGCGGATGTTTGGTCACTCAAAACGCACAGCACTCACCATTTCTGTCAGCTTGGCACAAATCGGTGAATTCGCCTTCATCCTGGCAGGACTGGGTATTTCTCTCGGTTTAATGTCAGAGCACAGCCGCAATTTGGTACTGGCTGGCGCGATACTATCCATCATGCTTAATCCGTTACTCTTCACACTGTTAGATCGCTATTTGGCAAAAAATGAGACCATGGAAGATCTAATTTTGGAAGAAGCCGTTGAAGAGGAAAAGCAGATACCCGTCGATTTGTGCAATCATGCACTGTTAGTCGGTTATGGTCGAGTGGGCAGCTTATTAGGTGCAAAACTGCATGCTGAAGGTATTCCATTAGTGGTCATTGAGAACTCTCGGCCAAGAGTTGAAGCGCTACGTGAACAAGGTATTAATGCGGTATTAGGCAATGCTGCAAGCTCAGATATTATGTCGCTTGCTCGTTTGGATTGTGCTCGTTGGTTATTACTGACCATACCGAATGGCTACGAAGCTGGGGAAATTGTCGCCTCCGCCAGAATTAAACGGCCAGACCTTGAGATAATTGCTCGCGCACATTATGACGATGAAGTGGTTTATATCTCAGATCGTGGTGCGAATCAGGTTGTGATGGGCGAACGTGAAATTGCCAACAGTATGCTTAATATGTTGAAGATAGAAACGCTGACCGAAGAAGATAAACGCCCGCTTTGCCCAATTTAAAACATCTCAGTGTTAGCAAGTTATAAACCAATAGGGCCAGCATATGCTGGCCCTATTCACTATTTCACGACAATTATCTTTCCCAGTACGACTCTTCCAAACTGTCTTCCCGCTCAGGCAAACCACGCGTCAAACGCGGTGAATGCTGATTCAACACTTGATAACTAACCCGATTGGCATATTTACACACTTGCGCCAATGAAGAGTAACTAAGGCAACTACGGACATGTTTACTTGAGTTAGGAACATTATTACGATGAAAACCATTGGCAGCAATGTCATGCAGCACCGCCGATAAAGCACCATCCCCTGCCCCATTAGTATTCATTATTTTCTCTGGGCCCCCCATATAAGGGGCGATATGAGAAAAAATACGCAATGCATTCTCGCAATGCTCTTTGCGCATCGCTCTACTGAACTCATACAGGTTAAATTCAGCAATAGCACCAGGTAATAATGGGTGCTGAGTTTGGCGTTTATTAGCTTCTTCCGTATAGCCCGCCATATAAAGGCCATTAGGGCCTGCGGTGCAAAGCACTAAATCAACCCAGTCCAAGGCCATATCTGAGGCCATCAGCGGATCATTAAGCCCCGTCAGTTCATAAGCTTCATCTTCATTCATCGCCACTATAGATACGTTTTCTTTAAGAAAATCACGCCACCACTGCGGATTATCTGCAATAACGTATTTTGTCCCAAGTGTCATCACGACAGGAACATTATATTTCTTCGCATAACTGATAGCTTGCATCGTCGCTTCCGGCATTGGCTCGCCCGGTTTGCAACGCACTAAATAAGCGGTGAGAACCAATGCCGATGCACCTGCGATAATATCTTCAGGAATACTTTCTGGTCGTAGCTGATTCATTTGGCCCGGACTGATCGCAAATGTGCGCTCACCATTATCTGTAATGAGAGTGAAACAACGACCAATTGCACCATCAACTGCCTGTAAATAGTTCAAATCAGTACGACTAGAGGTATTACACAGATAACGATAGGCATAACTACCAATTTTGATATTGCTGCACATCGTACCTAATAAAATAGAGCGGTCATCGGCCAAAACAGAATAATTGTGCAACGTATTACCAATGGTTCCACCTGCAAACTCGTGAGTGATCAGCCCATTTGCAGTGAGTTCCTGATAAAGGCGTTCAGCGACATCATCCTCGATAACCAAAGAGTGCCCCTGACTAAGACCATAACGCGTAATAAAATCCTCATCGACCTTCGCTTCAATATCAACCAGCGTTTGATCAATGCCTACAATATACGATGTACTGACCTCATTTTCTGTCTGTGCCGGTTGTAATAAAGGATCACGAGCATTAACAGGAAAATAGTGCTTAGATTTGCGTTTACCAGGAAATTTCATTGTCGTTTGTTACAAAATTAGAGATGAAAAGATAGAAAGATTTTAGCACAAGTGGGGAGGAGGTACAGAAAGGGCTATGGTTTTAAACATACCATCGCCCTTAATTATATCAATAATAGAGAAAATTATTCTTTAGGTAAATCTAATAATGAACTTTGACGTTGGCGAATATAATGGCGAACTAACACAAAAGTAAAGGAACCCAATAATCCAACAAATCCAAAGAGAATAATTATCTGAAGACGCCTTTTATTACTTTGTTGCACTGGTTCAGATGACTGCTGTAAATAATCAAATGAGTGAATATCAAGAACAATGGGTTTCAGCGCACTAATCTTATCAAGAAAAAGTTTCTTGTTTAATAAGTTAATATTAACAATCGCAGGATCAGTTATAGATTTTTCAATTTCTAACTGACGGCTCAAAGCATCATAACCCCACGAAATAGGATAAGGATTATTACTGCCCGACTGAGCATCAAAAGCATTACCAACCGGCTTTTGCAATCCAGCAGCTTTGGCCACTGAAATTGCATTTTCCAGTTGCTGGATTCTAATCTTTTGTTCATTTTTTATTTGCTGTAAGGCAAGTTGATACTCATCATTCGCGGTTTTTTTGTAAGTATCTATTGTCAACTTTATTTTCTTATTGAAATAGTCAATAACTTGCGCATCAACATAACCAATATAGTTCGTTAAACCTTCTTTTAAGCCTGAATCATGATTAGAGCTGTAGGTAAGGACATAATTATTTTTATTTTCGTAAAAATTAGGCGCCAGCCTGTCGGGAACAAGTAGTCCAATCCCCATACTTCCTACAGATTCAATTTTAGAGCTTGACAGGTATGTATCGAAAACATTTTGAGATGAGAAACTCTTCCTGAACTCGGTAAACATATCTTCAGAAGTAATATCTAGCTCAATACCCAGTACAGACAACGCCGATTCAAACGAATCAAGAGGTTGTAGCTGATTATCAGAAATAGGTGACACAACTGCCGAGCTGATCCACTGCTTTGGAGATAAGACGGTAATAAAAACACCAAAAATAATAAAAATAATAGTGGTAAAAAAGATGAGTTTGAATGATTTAAATGCAATAAAAACCAATTCTATAAGATCTATTTCATCTTTATTTGAAGATAAATCACATTGTTTAAAGGAAGATAATTTCTGATTATCTGTAGATCTAGTATTCATCAATTTTTATCCATTATATTAACTTAACAAAGTACTAAAACAAAAAAGTGACAACTAAAATTCGTCTGTTATTTCTTGTATCCATCAGGATTCATCTGTTGCCATCTCCAAGCATCTTTAAGCATATCCGATAAGTTTCTTTTCGCGGACCAACCCAGCTTTTGTTGCGCGAGTTCAGCACTGGCCCAACACTCTGCAATATCGCCAAGCCTACGAGAAACAATGTCAAATGGAACTTTCACTCCTGTAACACGCTCAAATTCTTCAATGATCTGTAAAACAGAATAACCGATCCCAGTACCTAAATTATATACAGTGAACCCAGGTCCCATGCTATTTAAGGTGCTAAGGTGTCCTTCAGCCAAATCCATTACATGGATATAATCCCTTACTCCAGAGCCATCCGGAGTATCATAATCATTACCATACACAAGCAATTTAGCTAATTTACCAATTGCGACCTGGGTAATGAATGGTAATAGGTTATTTGGTTTTCCATTGGGGTCCTCACCAATCAAACCTGAAGGGTGAGCACCTGCGGGATTAAAATATCGTAGTGCTGTTATCGAAAAATCGGGGTGAGCTAAAGAGAAATCTTTCAGTATTTGCTCAACCATAACTTTTGATGTGCCGTATGGGTTAGTCGTTCCTCCAACTTTGGCACTTTCTGTCAAGGGAATGAATTCAGGAACACCGTATACTGTAGCAGAGGAACTAAATATCAGCTTTTTAACATTAGCGGTAAGCATTTCCTCAAGTAAAATAATAGAACCTGTTACATTATTTTGGTAATACTCAATAGGTTTATTTACCGACTCACCGACCGATTTTAAACCGGCAAAATGTATTACAGATTCAATTTTGTGATTTGAGAAAACATTTTTCAGAGAATGTCGGTCAAGTATATCACCTTGATAAAATATCGGCGTTCGGTTACAAATTCGAGTTACTCTTATTAATGACTCGGCTGATGAATTAATTAGATTATCAAAGACAATGACATCTTTCCCTTGCTCTAACAAGGCTAATACAGTATGTGAACCTATGTAACCCGCACCACCAGTAATTAGAATAGCCATTCCGCATCCCAAAATAATATATTAATTATATCCAGCCATATTGAAAAACATACTCCAGACACTCTCTCATATGTGATTGATTTATTAATCAGCCACCTAAAATAATTCTGCTATATTCTTCTTTTTTATTACTGACATCAAATTTATTCTTTTTATCTTGAGCAATAGAATAAAAACTTTCGTAGTTGGCGAAGATATTTTCCAATGCGACTGACAAGCTCTCTTCCGAGTTAGTGATTAGCAAGCCATTTCTATCAATTATCTCATTGCAACCACCAACATTACTTAACACCAGAGGCAATCCTGCTGTTGCTGCCTCCAATGCTGACATTGGTAAACCTTCACTATCTGAAGTAAGAACAAAAACATCATACTCATTAAATCTATTAAAACTATTAATTTCACCTAGAAACTTTATGTTATCTGATGTCGAATATTCATTAACCAATGAATCATAATAATCGCCAGCCCCAACAACATCTAACTTATATTCCGTGTTATCTGCTACGACCTTACAAATTAAGTCTGGTCTTTTAGGGTGAGTTAATCTACCCAGAAACAATATTTTATTCTCGCATGGTCTATTATCACGTCCAGGTAGTGCTGTAATCGAATTAAGAGAAGTTATTATTTTTTTCCTTTTTATGCCAATTTCATTAATGGCTTTTAGTTCATCACTTTTCGAAACACACCAGATAACGTCTGTCAAATATGACAAATAACGCTCAACCATACAAAATAGAGATTTTAATACCCGTCCATTATACAAACAAGACCAGCCATGAGAAACATAAACGCATCTAAATCTCATAAAGACACGTGCAAGTCGGCTATATAATCCTGCATTAGCTGAACTAGCAACTACAATATCAATATTGTTTTGCTTCAGTGTTTTATAAATCAGATATATTGCTTTAATACTAGTCATCTTTTTCAATTGAGGGATAACTATTATTTTATCGCACGAAATAGATTCAGTTAACCAGCCATATTCCGATGTTATTAGTGTGATATCACAGTCATTACGAAACAACCTAACCTGTTCCGCAACCCAGCTTTGGGCTCCACCAATCTCTGACTTAGTTATTACAAATGCAACCTTCTGCATCTCTGCTCCTCAAGCTAATATAATTCCATATGCCGCTACTCAGAAATTACAAAAATTATTTATTATGCACAAATTCCTGTGAAATTGTTTTCACCACGGCATCTTGTAGAGAGTAAGGGGCTGAAAAATTATAATTGCTAATGTTAGCAGAACTAAATTGTGTCTTAGCACAAAACTTTTTAATTCTAATACTGCTAACTGGCAATTCTTTACCACTAATTTTAGCTAAAAAGTCAAAAGCATAACCGGCACATATACCAATAGCATATGGCACTCTAATTATTTTACTCTTTTTCTCAAGACAGTCGTAAATAATTGTAGACAACTCATTCATTGTAAAGTCGGGTTTATCTACATAATTAATCAGATGGTATCCTGCTGGGAATGAGAGAGTAAGCGCCAAGAAAGCAGCTATGTTCTCAACATAAGCCATAGACTTTTTATTTTCGCCACTGCCAATCATCAAGAATTTTCCTGATGCAATTTGCTTAAATAAGTTGTAAACATTACCTCTATTGCCAGCGCCAAAAACAACAGTAGGCCGGATAGTAACTAATTTTTTATTAGTAGAGGATTTAAACCATGCATCATACACTTTTTCAGCTTCTAACTTAGATTTTCCATAATGGTTAAAGGGAGCATATTCTCCACTTTCATCAGTATCTTTTTCAACGAATCCATAAACAGCAACAGAAGATGTGAAAACAATATTCTTGATATTAAGACTATCCGCTGCCTTACAAATATTTTCCGCGCCATCAACATTAACTTGATAATAGAGGCTGATGGGACGTACATTATCTTTATGCTCAGCAGCTAAATTAATAATTAAATCATGCCCAGCAAGTGCAGTAACCAAATCTGTATATTCGGTAATATCACAATACTTCCATTTATCGGGATATAGAACACTTTCAACCTTATCAAAAATAGTAAATTTAATATTTTTGCTGTTAAATAAATTGGCCAAATTTGTACCAATGAAACCAGAACCACCAACTAAAGCTATATTCATATAAATTCTCTTTCTTATCCTCAAAAAATCAATAATCGCTAGATGTTAAAATATCTAATACCTCAGCAGTTTTTAATCTCATCAAATCAAAGTCTCCTCTAGACTCTACATTTAGCCTCACCATTGACTCAGTGTTTGAAACTCTTAGATTAAAACGCCACTCGTCGAATTCGATGCTGATGCCATCAATTAAGTCACAGGAATTAGATGATCCTTCATAGTGATTTTTTACACGTTCAATTGCACTAATCGGATTCACCAGAACCCGATTAATTTCTCCCGAAGATGGATATTTCGTAATCATTTTATTTACAAGCTTATCTAAACTTTCATTTTTAATACACACTAATTCTGCAACAAGCAACCAAGGGATCATTCCACTGTCACAATAATTAAAATCACGAAAATAGTGATGAGCACTCATTTCACCACCATATACGGCATCTTCCTTTCTCATTCGTTCTTTAATAAAAGCATGGCCAGTTTTAGACATTATAGGAATGCCCCCCGCACTTACTACAAGATCTATTGTATTCCAGCATAATCTAGGGTCGTGAACAATTTTGGACCCCGTATACTTACTCAGAAAGGCTTCGGCTAATAATCCTACGATATAGTAACCTTCAATAAAGTTACCATATTTATCAAACATAAAACATCTATCAAAATCACCGTCAAAAGCAATTCCTATATCTGCATTGTGTTTTAGTACCGCATTTGATGTTTCTGCACGGCACTCTGGGAGTAATGGATTAGGAATACCATGAGGAAAATTGCCATCTGGTTCATTATTGATTTTTATAATTTCTATTGGAATATTATTTTTAACGAAAAAATCATCTATTCCATCAACTACATGCCCTGCGGCACCATTGCCTGAGTTGATTACTAAACGTAACCCTCTAAAATTATTTATATTTATATATTGCATTAAGTGAGAAATATATTCCTCAAAAATAGATATTTTTTTATATTCTCCTCGAAGATTTTCGTCAACAATTTCAAACTGATTCATCTCAGCTAAAGACTGTATTTCTTTAAGACCACTATCAGAACTAATAGGCTTAGCTTCTGCACGAACAAGTTTCATGCCATTATAATCAAGAGGATTGTGACTGGCAGTCACCTCTATACCACCATCGAGACAAAGATGAAAAGTTGCAAAATACACTTCTTCGGTACCCGCAAGACCTATATCTAACACATTGACTCCAGAATCACGTAGTCCTTCTATAATGGAGAATTTAAGCGATTCACTTGTCACACGGACATCATGGCCGACAACAACTTGCCTTGGTTTTAAATATTGACCAAATGCTCGCCCTATGCGATAGGCAATATCTACATTAAGTTCGTCCCCAAGACGTCCACGAATATCACAAGCTTTAAAACAAGTTAGTTTATTCATACTCAATATCCCACACCATATTCTTCGAGTCTAATTACATCATCTTCTTCTAAATATGCGCCAGTTCTTACCTCAACAAGTTCTAAGGGGATCTTGCCAGGGTTCTCAGCAGAATGTGCTGTTCCTACAGGTATATAGATAGATTCATTCTCAGTAAGTAATAAAACCTCACCATCTTTCGTTACCTTAGCTGTGCCAGACACAACAACCCAATGCTCTGCCCTATGATAGTGAATTTGAATTGCTGTTTTTTCGCCAGGCATTATTGTTACTGTCTTTACATGAAATCTAGGCCCACTTGCAATTGTTTCATGCTGGCCCCAAGGCCGAAAAACAGCCTTGTGCTGTAAAAATTCAGGGCGCCCATTTTGTTTTAAAATTTCAACAATATTTTTAACATTTTGAACTTTATCTTTTCTCGCAACTAATACCGCATCTTTTGTTTCGACTATGACTAAATCTTCTACACCGACAGTTGCTATCAATTTATTTTGAGAGTAAACAAAACTATTCTTAGTATTATCAGTAAGAACGTCACCTCTTATCGAATTACCATGACTATCTTTCTTACTTATATCCCATAATGCTGACCATGAACCTATATCACTCCATTCAACATTAATTTTTATCACCACTGAATTTTTAGACTTTTCCATTACTGCATAGTCTATAGACTCACTCGAACAACTCGTAAACTCTTTTTCTCCCAATTTTATAAAATGTAAATCGTGGTGCGCTTCTTTAATTGAGGACTCGCAAGCAACTAGTATATCAGGCTGAAATTTCTTTAATGCAGAAATATAGGATGATGCCTTAAACATAAACATTCCGCTATTCCATAAATACTGACCTGAGCCAAGATATTCTTTAGCTTTATTTAGATGTGGTTTTTCAATAAAAGAAGATACACTGAATATCTCATCTGCTATTTCATTCCCAAGGTGTATATAGCCGTAGCCTGTTTCAGGAGAAACAGGTGTAATACCAAAAGTCACTAATACACCGCTATTGGCTAAGTTTACTCCTTTCTTAATGGCTTTTTGAAATTCTAAAGTATCTTTTATTGCGTGATCAGCAGGCAATACCAACATAATAGGGTCTGATTGATCAGCTAACAGTTTCAACGCTGCGACAGCAATCGCCGGTGCAGTATTTCGACCCACAGGTTCAAGTAAGATGCTGTCATATTCAATTGTTTTTTCTCTCAATTGCTCAGCAACTATAAACCTATGTTCCTTATTACAAATAAAAATTGCCGGCCCATGTTCAATTCCATCTAAACGAGATATAGTATCTTGTAACATAGTAGATTCAGACAATATTGATAAAAACTGCTTGGGATACAAAGATCTTGAAAGCGGCCATAATCTGGTACCTGCCCCACCAGCAAGAATTACTGGAACAATGTTTTCATTTTTCATATTATTCACTTCATTGAATAGTTTGAGTTATATATTACTGAATATTTAATTATCGAGAGTCTTTATATATATTCAACCACCGGTCTACCGCTTTTTTTAATGAATAATTTCCTACAATAGCTTTCCTACCTTTCTTTTCTCTTTGTTCTTTTTCATCACTTTGCATTTTTAAGAGTTTATTTGTTTTATATGCTAAATATTCTGGATCTTTTATTGGTGCTAAACCACCTAATCCACCAACAACCTCCCTAACACCGCCACAGTCTGTGGCAACTACCAATAATTCGCACGCCATAGCTTCGGCAACAACCAAAGCAAAACCTTCCCATTCAGAGGACAGTACAAAAATATCAGCTGCGCACATTAATCTATGAATATCATTCCTTACCCCAAGAAAAACAACCCTATCGATGATACCTAACTCAGCTGCGTATTCTTTCATCGAAGGTAATAGCTCACCGTCACCAGCGATATATAAAACAGGCTCGATATCATTATTATATTTACTAAGTAACAAGGCGAACATTTTCAGTAAATTTGGATAATCTTTAGCTTCCGTAAAACGACCAACGGATAATATAACACTATGGTTCTCGGTTATGCATAACTCATTTCTAACGCTGTTCCGCTCTTCTTGAGAAAACTTAAATAAGTCAGTATCAATACCATTATAGACAACTATCATTCTATTTCTAGTTGAAGCGCCTTTAACAATAAAATTATCGACAGCCTCCATGCTAACATTTGTCGATAAAGTTGCTAATCTATCAGTTAATCTATAGAGAAGCATTCTTAGCCGCCCCCCCTCATTACAACTATGTGCAGTACAGATAAGTTTAGGGAATTTAATAAACAACCTAGTCATTCGAGAAAATATGTTCGCATGGAACATATGGCTATGAACCACATCAGGTCTAAATTCTTTTATTATATTTTTTAGTTTTATAATAGATGACGTTAAGCTTACTAAGTTTTTTCTCATATCTAACTGATGTACAGTAACATTATTTTTAGGTAATAATTTAGCGTAACCAGTAAGTGAAACCAAAACTATTTCGTGTCCCAACAACCTCATTTCGTCCGCTAATTGAATGACTTGTTTCTCTGCTCCACCGAGTCCGAGTCCAGTAATGATATATAATATTTTCATAATATTACTCTCTTACTCTCATTGCCATCCCTTTTAATGCATGGTATTTCTTTAAAAGAAAACCCAAACAACTCTCACCAAAGATGACATTAATGAAATATAATGTCATAATTTTAATAAATCTCAGGGCAATACCGCAGTTAATATTAGAGATTCCATTTCTATTGCGTGAAGTTAATGATTCTTTAAATGTTATAAAATGCATTTTGTAATTCGTTGAAACACCTCCATATCCCATAATTACAATTGGTTTATCGTTTTCAATGAATTTAGGGTCTAAACCTTTCCACAAACGCAAACATCTTAGTAATAGCTCAGCATCAGCAGTAACTTTCATATTAATATCGAATCTTTGCTCTCCTATAAATTCCCTAGAATAGATTGCACTCATTATTGGCATAGGTAAATTACAATATATATGATTAAACTTAAACCCAAAAACATCAAACCACGGCTCTCCTAATATACTAGTTATATCTCCCGATGGACCTTCACAAGCAATTTTTCCATATATAATAGGGACTGTTTTATTATTATCAGGAACAGCATTTAATAGTGTAGCCAAAGAGTCTTTGGAATAAAACACATCGTCAGCCCCAATGAAAAGCAACCATTCTCCTTTAGCTAAACTTACCCCTTTATTCCATGCATCATAAATTCCTTTATCTTTTTCCGAATATAGTCTAATTCTTGTATCAGTGTAGCTTTTAATAATATCTAAACTTTTATCGGAAGATATTCCATCTACAATTATGACTTCATAACTTTCATATGATTGAGATAATATACTATCTAAACATGCAGAAATATATCCATCGACATTGTATGTAGCTATGATTATAGAAACTAATTTTTTATTTTTCATAATTAATGATTACTTGCCCTTAATATTCGATTATAGCTAATTATTACACCTAGGGTTAGCCCAACGACCAGCCTAGAATATGTATCAAATGGATGCATTGTAAAGATTATCAATGCCTGAAGAGCAGCGATTGATGCATAATAAAAAGAATCATTTTGTAATTCAAATTGGTTAGTCTTGCCGATTAAATTATATATAAAAATAAATATCATTAGCGTAGGTATTGTGCCAATGAGTACAAAGAAACGCAGTAGAAATGAATGTGGGTCATTTGGGACGGTGTAACCCATATGATACATAATTTTATAAATTCCAGCTAATGATTCAAAACTATCAGCGCCGACACCAAAGAATAAGTATTCTTTAGTATGATTAATTATCCAAAAAATCATACTAGAACGTTCTATATTACTTGCTGTAGGAGTAAAATATGATGTCGGCATTTCATAAAAAGTAAAACCGATGATGTACATTATTACTATGTAACTTATTGGGAAAGCTAAAAATATTTTCGATATGTGTTTTTTTATATTAAACCTTGATATTAAAACAATAGTTGTAATTATACAAAGTAATATTTGCCCTCTATAGTCTGTATATATCGCCTGTCCTAACTCAAGAAAAATAGATATATAAACAAAGGAGATCATCATTTTTGAATTATATTTTTTTTCATTTAAAACATATGATATAAAAATCGTAAACATAAAAATGAACGGGAACGTACTATATTTATCTAAGGCTCTGTACTCAAGAAGAAAAACAAATGAATGCATCAATGCAATTATTATTAATAATAATTTTGACAACTGAGGATTCATTACACCAAAATATATTATAATAAAAAATGATAATATTTTGAGAGTTTCGAAAAGTTCTATTTTTAATTTCAAAGACAAACTAATTGCTATGAATATAAATATAATTAAAATAAAAACTAAGTTTTTTATTTTAATTTTTTCCTTTCTATTCATATATAATAAAAATGGAAATAATATAAAACTTATTACTTCTATATAATAGAAAATGAAACCAACTTCCATATTATCCTACCTGTTTACCTATGTCGGAAATCTTCTTTATATAGCTAAGCTGAATAACTGGATATATAAATTTTGCGTATGCAATAAAGATAAGACCTAAATGAGATATGGCTAAAGTTGTAATCATCATTAAGGCCCCACCCACTAAATTTACTTTAGCTATATATCGGGAGTTCCCCATACCTAAGATTATAAAGTGAAATGTACTTAAACATGATAAGAATAGGTAAGCTAGAGATAATGCTTTTAAGATATGATAATTTTCATTTGCAAAAGAATCGCCAATCCAGATACCTAGAATAGGCTTACTAAATAAAAATAGAACTAGGCATGGAGTTCCTGATAATATTGCGGAAAGAAATATCAACTTAGTCCAGTTAGGAGGATAATTATTACTGGCTTTGTATCTTGAAAACATTGGCATGAAAATTTGATTTGCGGCAGCTGGAATGCTAAACGCCAACTGAGCTAATTGAATACATGGAACATATGAGGCTAGTTTATTAACACCAAGCATAATGGGGATAACTAATCTATCAAAAAGGCCTAACGATGTCCCACCGACCAATTGCAGAAACATCCATTTAGCTTCAACAACCCGAATATACATTTCTTTAATTGTGAAATGAGGAAATACATATTTATTTATAGCAAATGTACATGCACCAATATACTTTACGCAAGATTTAGCCATTGTTGCCAGAAATGTGAATAGAAGGATATCATTATATATAATTCCTGCATATATAATACAGAACCAGATAATCCGTCCAACAAACTCTAAATAAAATGAATAATGAAATAGCTCATATCCTTTGACTGTATTAGTAAAAAGATTATCAATTTCTTGAAAAAATGCAGTGGCAATGACAAATAATGAAAACGTCCCCAAAAAATCGGGGTTATACAAGTTAATTAAAAAAAAGATAGGATAATAGAATAGTAGGATTATAGAATAAATTGATATAACTACTGATAATGCAGAATCCACTTTATTTATAGCCATATCCAATTTATTCTGAGCCAAAGACTCTGATATTATTTTTGTAGTCCAAGCAGTAATACCTAAGCAAACAACTTGAGAAAAGGATGAAAGTGATATCAATAAAATCCATGAACCATAACTATTACTTCCTAATTTATTTATAATAATTGGTGTCAAAATTAGTAATGCTAGCGGACCACAGAATTGCTCACAAATGGGCGGGGCTACTCGTTTAGTAAGAAATATAATTTTACTTTTTATATTTTTCATTGTTATAGAACTCCGTTTCAATTTTTAGCTTTCTGAAGTAGAAGTAGTAATTGAAATACTGGCTAGACAGTAAAGGAGTACATAGATTACTCCGAAAAATAAAAGTCTCCTAAGTACCTAGAGACTTTTATTTTTTCATAAAAAATTTTAAGACATTATTCCCCTTAAAAGGAATAATTCATCAGTAAGATCTACTTGGTGATTCCCAACAAAAAGTCCGTACTCATCAATATATTCTGCATTGGACATATTGCCAGAAACTTCATAATTAAAAAACTTCAGCACTTCTTTATTTTTCAAAAAATTACCAGTCACAATAGGTCTACATTCGATACCCGCGTTAACCAATTTTTTAACTAACTCAGCCCTTGAAATGGGGGCATTTTCTTTGAGAAGTAAAGCAAATCCAAACCAACTGCTTTCTCCTATCTCGTGTTGAATATCGATGTAAGGATGGTTGAAGAATAACTCTTTAAATACAATTGCATTATTTTGGCGTACTTTTATAAAATCTGGCAATTTTTTCAGTTGCTCAATACCAATTGCGCCACTCATTTCTAGCGGACGTACATTGTATCCAGGAAGAACAAACTTGAAAGACTCTTCAAATGGATCACTACTTTTTTGCCCCGTTATATGATTGAATTCAGGTAAATTTCGAGTCCAGCCATGGGCTCTTATACAAAGTAAAATATGGTATAATTCTTCATCATCCGTGATAACACAACCGCCTTCCATTGTTGCAATATGATGCGAGAAGAAAGAGCTAAATGTCCCCATTAGACCATAGGTACCAGCATATTTTCCATTTAGAGTAGCCCCCATAGACTCACAGTTGTCTTCTAAGATAAAAATATCCTTGCCTTCTATTATTTTATTTATTGCATCAAAATCATTAGGATTTCCCAATAAATTAACGGCTAAAATAGCTTTTGTTTGTTCTGTTATTGCTGATTCTAATTTTTTTAAATCGATATTTAACGTTTTTTTATCTATATCAACAAATTTAACTTTAAGGCCGTACTGCTGCAATGGGAAATATGTAGTAGACCAAGATACTGCGGGAACTATAACCTCATCACCTCGTTTCAGCTTGGGGTTTTTCGTGAAAAATAATGAGGCAATCATTAATAGGTTAGCTGTTGAACCAGAACTGACCATCACTGCATATTTGGAACCAAAATAGTCAGCAAAATCCCTTTCATATTGTTTAACAGATTCCCCCATAGTAAACATGTTAGAATCAATAACTCGCTGAATGGCACTAAGCTCTTTTTCATCCCAAGTACTGCTTGCTAATGGAAAATTAGTCATCATTGTTCTCATTTAAAAAATATTGATAGGTAAATGCAATTCCATCTTTCAAATCTGTTTTGCTGTTCCAACCAAATTCTGACAATAGCGTTGTATCGATAAGTTTGCGGCGCATACCTACGGGCTTTGTTTTATCATAAATAAATATCCCTTTATAGCCTATAGCTTTAGCTATGACCTTATAATACTCAGTTATAGTGTAATCATGTCCTAACCCAACATTAATATTCTGTGGCATCTTAGAAAAATGATCGATAGAGTAAAATATAAAATCAGCTAAATCCGCGGCATACATAAACTCTCGTCTAGCTTCACCATCTCCCCAAATTTCAACTTCTTCTTTTTTTTCTTTCATTGCTGTAACAATTTTTCTTATTACAGCAGGAATCATGTGAGAGTTTTTTTCATCAAACTTATCATATTTTCCATACAAATTGCACGGTATAGCAGTTTTATACTCAAAGCTTGAGTCTTCTCTATTAATATATTCACACAATCGCGCACTCGCGATTTTTGCTAATGCATAGCCTTCATTTGTTGGCTCTAGCTCCCCTTTTAAGATCAAATCTTCAGTTAATGCTGTATCTTTGCCTTTAGGATACATACATGAACTGCCTAAGTTTAATAACTGTTTTATATTATTCTCTTTAGATGCAGTTATTAAATTTAATCCCATTGACATATTTTCAATAAGAAATTTTACTGGGTTACTAATATTTGCATGAATCCCGCCAACAACACCAGCAGCATGAATAATAAAATTAGGTTTATTTTCGGCTAAATAATCATTAATCTTTGACTTATCCAGTAAATTCAATTCGCTACTTGATGGTGTCAAAAACTCATAAGAATTAGACATGGAATGATTAAGAATATTTCTACCCACCATTCCTCTTGCACCAGTAAGAAGTATTTTCACTGTTTACCTCAATTAGATTCTATTGAAATAGAAACGTCATGACCATGCGATTTTAAAAGAGCTATCGCTTTTGCTTGTTGCAAATCATTTTTAACCATTTCAGCACACATTTCATTTACCGTAATTTCTGGTTCCCAACCTAATTTATTTTTTGCTTTTGATGGATCGCCCAATAAAGTTTCAACTTCCGCAGGTCTAAAATATTTTGGATCTACTTTAATAATAACATCCCCAATGTTGACTACTTTGGAATCACTATTATTAATTGATTTTACAATACCTACTTCTTCAACGCCTGAACCTTTAAATTCTAGTTCAATGCCCAACTCTAATGCAGCGATACGGACAAACTCTCTGACAGAAATTTGTTTACCTGTCGCAATAACGAAATCTTCTGGATGATCTTGCTGTAACATTAACCATTGCATGCGTACATAATCTTTCGCATGCCCCCAATCTCTTAGGGAATCTAAATTACCTAAATATAAGCAACTCTCTAATCCTTGAGATATGTTAGCAAGCACCCGTGTAATTTTTCTCGTTACAAATGTCTCCCCGCGGCGAGGTGATTCGTGATTAAATAAAATGCCATTGCACGCATAAATACCATAGGCTTCACGATAATTAACAGTGATCCAGTATGCATATAATTTTGCTACCGCATAAGGTGAACGAGGGTGAAATGGTGTTGTTTCTTTCTGAGGAATTTCTTGAACTAAGCCATATAGCTCTGAAGTTGACGCTTGATAAAATTTAGTTTTCTTTTCGAAACCTAAAAAGCGAATGGCTTCCAGTAAACGTAATGTCCCCATAGCATCAACATCTGCTGTATACTCTGGTGAATCAAAAGAAACAGCGACATGGGACTGCGCCCCTAAATTATACACTTCATCAGGCTCAATTTCTTTCAGTAACCGAGTTAAGTTTGATGAATCAGTTAAATCGCCGTAGTGTAAAAAAAAATTTTCTTTATTTAAATTGCCACTTTGAAATATATGATCTATCCGTTGAGTATTGAATGAAGATGATCGCCTTTGGATACCATGAACTTGATAACCCTTAGCTAAAAGAAACTCAGCCAAATACGATCCATCTTGGCCTGTAATTCCTGTGATTAATGCTTTTTTCATATATTCCTCTTTATTTAAAGATTAATAGAGGATAAAAATTTACACTCTCTATTAATTTTGTATAATCATATTTTTAAAATCGATATAATTATTATAATGTGCACAATATAAAATCTTCAATGTATTACTTGATTGCACGCTACCGCCCTTGGCTCACAGCAACCAATGCACTGATTTTTTTTGTAAAAACCTTGTAATCCAATCCCTTACCTAGATTTACATCACAGATTCAGTTGCCAAGATGACTAGACAGTCTTTTCTGTAAAAGCACAAAATACGCAAAATTATTATATAAGCCTTAATTTTCCAACATATAACCTTTCATTACAAGAAAAATGTGAAACATATCATTTTTGGATATTTCATAATTCACACCTAATTACCATCACGAAAGCATAGAAATATCAATTCGGTTTTTTCTGATTTATAGAATAAAAACACTTAGAATATTTATAAAATCAGAAAAAAACATTCATATGTAATTATTTCATCAAATATGAATATAGCCCTCCTAAGCTTATTTCGCCACTAACACGGCGAGTGTTCGCTAACTAACTGTTCTAAAAGGTCTATATGTGCCTTATCATCGTTCAGGGCAGGTATATATTCAAACTTCTCGCCGCCGGCATGTAAGAAAATCTCTCGGTTTTGTTCTTTGATTTCTTCCAATGTTTCCAGGCAGTCAGCAGAAAAACCGGGGCATATCAACTGAATATATTTAACACCTTGGGAGGGCAGACTTTTTAAGGTTTCGTCGGTATATGGGGTTAACCACGGCTCGCGACCGAATCGGGATTGATAAGTCATCATGATTTGCTCTGCCGGTAAGGCTATTTCAGCACGTAAAGCGCGGCTGGTGTCTTCACAGCGTTGTGGATAGTCATCTCCTAATTGCGCATAGCGTTTAGGAATACCATGAAAAGACAGGACTAATCTGTCTGGCTTGCCATGCTGCGCAAAAGAGTGTTCAACACTTTGTTTTAGCGCTGAAATATAGGCGGGATGCTCAGCATAATCACGGATAAATGAAATCGACGGCAAACGGCGATAGTCTTTCAAAATGCGGGCAACTGCATCCCAGACAGCCGCACTGGTCGAGCAAGAATATTGGGGATAAAGCGGTAATACCACCAGCTTAGTCACACCTTGCTTCAGTAATTTATCAATGGCATCTGGTAGATTCGGTGAGCCGTAGCTCATACCTAACTCTACAGGGATATCGGGCATACGGGCGGCTAACGCTTTTTGTTGCCGGCGGCTATAGACCAATAAAGGCGAACCTTCTTCCATCCAGACAGATTGATATAATTTGGCCACCCGCGGGGAACGAATGGGCAGAATAATACCGCGCAACAAAGGCCACCAAAGTAATCGCACTGTATCCACAACTCGGCGGTCACTCAGGAACTCAGCCAGATAGCGTTTTACTGCTTGCGCTGTTGGGGCATCCGGTGTGCCCAGATTAACCATCAGTACGCCGAGCTTGCTTTGCTTCATGCAGGAGTCCTTATTGTGTATTACGCTGTTTATTCCAACCGGCAAATATGCTGCCAATGGTATCTGCAAAATAATAAAGGCGACCCCTTAGGCCGCCTCGACTATCTTACCATCCAGAATTAACCGAGAATAGTCGCCAGTTCCGCACTGACTTCTGCTACTTTACGGGTTCCGTCCAGTTTAAAATATTGTGTGTTACCTGCATCAGCTTCTTTACGATAGTAAG
>NZ_JBLWEX010000256.1:0-22529 GCF_048323875.1 Yersinia sp. LJYL362 | reverse complement strand
TTCAGCTGCGAATTACTGCAACCTTATGGTCCGGTAAAAACTCAATTCGGTTACCACATTATTAAAGTGTTATACCGTAATTAAGTTCTTCATGCGCCACCTCGCCGGCGGCGCAAGTACCCTCTTCTGTCTTTCTATTTATCATTAATATAAAGTGTCTTGAAAATAATTACTGTTGGAAGGACAGCATAAATATTATCAGCACTCAACCTGCCATCAATTATATCTATACAATATACCCACTTAACTTTACAAATAATACATCACACTATATTAACAAGTCTTATTAAAATGTATCTCAACAGGGGTATAATCTGACTTTTCAATAAAAAACAACAAGAAAGATCTCATTAATTTATTTTTATATAGAATAAAATATATTAAAATACAATTACTTATGTTTAATTCACTTAAAGTGGAGAGTTAGTAGGATTTTTCCCACAAACATTGGTTTGTTTATCTTATGTCCAGCCACGGTCACATTCTATATTATCTCATCATCAAGTAACGGACGTAGCCGAAATAATGACTACCCAATTACTTTAATGAAAGAACATGTGGATAGCTGGCGAGTACAATCGAATAACACTCGTACATATAGTCATTAACCCACATCATACTTAATAAGTTGAATACTCATTCGCATTTGAATGCAACGAGCATTTCACCTATTTCTAATTACTATATTGGAGTTTCAAATGAATAAGATTACTTTGGCTATGGCGTTATTCGCAGCATCTACAACTGTAGCAATGGCAGCAAGCAATAATACAATTACTTTCCAAGGCGAAGTCACAGCTCAAACTTGTTCTGTTACCGTCAACGGCCTTGACGCTAACCCAATGGTATTATTGCCAACTGTATCAAGTGGCGATTTGAATGCTTCAGGTAAAACCGCCGGTAAAACAACCTTTACTCTGGGTGTATCAGGTTGCGCTACAGGTGCTGCTGATATTGATATCAAAACTGTTTTCGTGGGTAACCAGGTAACAACTTCTGGTAACTTAAAGAATGGCGGTACGGCAACAAACGTTGAGCTGCAATTACTGAAAGATGCAGTTACAACAACCGGCATCAATCTGAATAGTGGCGTAGCGCAAGATGGTATCGTATTGAAAGCTGGCGATACATCAGCAGAGCATGATTTTGCGGTTCAATATTTCGCAACTGGTCAAGCAGGCCCTGGTTCTGTGATCGCTTCTGTACAATATGCAGTTTCCTACCTGTAATATCAGTATTGTAGGATAGGATATACTCTAAGTAATTGGAGTTGTGGGTAGGTGGCGAATATACAGCGAACCCCTGCAACTTCAAGTACCAGAGGCTTAACTATTCAACCAGTTTCCTTCAGAGGATATCCCCATCATGCTTAATATAAATAGCTACCGTTTCCTGCTTATTACTTTATTAATTCTTATGGGGATATCTTTTGCCAATGCCAGTGTAGTGATGAGCGGCAGCCGTATTATATATTCGGCAGGTGAAAAAGAGCATAGTATCCAATTAACAAATAACGATAACTTTCCTAATGCTGTCCAGGTCTGGTTAGATAGTGGCGATGCGCAATCAACACCGGAGACAGGTAAAGCTCCCTTCATTGTCACCCCTCCGTTCTTCCGTATTGAAGCGAATGCGGGCCAAACATTAAGGCTGAAATATACCGGTAGTGGCTTGCCAACGGACAGAGAATCTGTGTTCTACCTTAATTTTTTACAGGTTCCCCCCGTTAATAAAGCAGAAAAGAATAATAAAATGTTAGTGTTGATGCGTAACCGGATTAAAGTGTTTTATCGGCCTGAAAATATTGCTGGCCGAGTTGATCAAGTCTCCAGCGCTCTGACATTTAATGTACGCCAACAAGGTAAAGATGTTGTTATTACAGGCAAAAACCCAACAGGGTTCTATGCCACCATTGCCAGTGGTGAAGTCGTTGGGGGAGGTAAAAAACTCAAAATGAAATCTGAGATGATCCCACCAATGTCTCAAGCTCAGTGGGTTATCCCAAATTCATCTGTACCTTCAAATGCTATTGTTAACTTCCTGTTAGTTAATGATTTCGGCGGGCAAGATACCGGTAGCTATAAAATTCAGTAGTAGCTTTCCGGCGAAGGAATATTTATGGGGCTTTCACTAGTCGTTCTGAAAAAAAAGTTCTCTGGCCGTAAGAAAGCGTTAACACTATGTATGACTTTAGTTTTACATGTCGATACTGTTTTAGCCCAGGAAGACCCACAAAATCTGGAATTTGACGAATCACTCTTTTTAGGCACAAAATTTGCCTCCGGCTTGAATCAACTCAATAAAGAGGATTCTGTTACACCGGGAAATTTTGACGCTGTAGATGTCCTGATTAATAACAAATTATATAAACGCACCACAATTCAATTTATTAAGAATGCCGATTCACCGGAGGTTTTCCCCTGCCTGAGTGATGAGTTCTTAACTGCGGCTGGCATTGAACTGGCCAATAAAAGTAATACCACGCCTAAAGAGCCTAATGCTGCTGAGGGAGAATCAATACCTGCAGAATCTACGGCGACCACTCCCTCTGCCGCAGAGAAATGTATCCCGTTGGCGGAGCGAGTAAAAGGCGCATCTTTTCATTTTGATCAGGCCAAACTGCGCCTGGAGCTTTCTATTCCCCAGGCATTATTGCAGCAACGCCCTCGCGGTTATATTGAGCGCAGCGAATGGGAAGAAGGTGAAAAGCTCGCCTTCGTTAACTACAGTGCAAACTTTTATCGTAGTGATACGCAAACTCAGCAAAACAGCACTTCTGATTACGGCTTCGTTGGCCTAAAAAGTGGTCTTAACTTAGGGTTATGGCAATTACGCCAGCAATCAAACCTGAGTTACTCCAGCAACAATAATAACAGCGATACACAGTGGAATAATATCCGCACTTATGTGCAGCGCCCTATTTCACAATTAGACAGTGAATTAACGCTGGGTGAAACCTTCACTGACAGTACCTTATTCGGCACCATGTCATTTCGCGGTGTAAAAATGGCGACAGACCAACGTATGTGGCCAGAATCAATGCGTGGTTTTGCGCCTGAAGTACGTGGTGTTGCCACCAGCAACGCGCGAGTGATTATTAGCCAGAACGGGCGTCAAATTTATGAAACTAACGTCGCCCCCGGCCCATTTGTTATTAACGATTTATACAGCACCACCAGCCAGGGCGATCTTAATGTTGAAGTTATAGAAGCTAATGGTAGCCGTTCGACTTTTACTGTGCCCTTCAGTGCCGTACCGGATTCAATGCGCCCAGGCGTGAGCCGTTATAATGCAGTGGTTGGGGAATCACGTGATTTCACCAATATTGACAGCTATTTCACTGATTTTACCTATGAGCGTGGTCTTACCAATCAGTTAACTGCCAACAGTGGTATTCGTTTAGCACAAGACTATACGGCATTACTTGTGGGGGGAGTAATAGGCACGTCGGTCGGCGCGTTTGGCCTTAATACCACCTATTCCCATGCCAAAGTTGAAGATAATCAAACTCAAGATGGTTGGCGGATGCAGGCGACCTATAGCCAAACATTTAATGAAACTGGCACCTCATTCTCACTGGCTGGATATCGCTATTCAACCAAAGGGTATCGTGATTTAAATGATGTATTTGGTGTGCGTTCAGTGCAAAAGAATGGCGGAACCTGGGATTCATCGACGTATAAACAGCGTAGCCAATTTACCACCACAATAAACCAAACTCTGGCTGGCTATGGGCAACTTTCAGCCTCAGCATCGACCAGTGATTATTATAACGATACACAGAGAGATACACAGTTACAGCTAAACTATTCTAATAGTTATAAAGATATTAGCTATAACGTGGCACTGAGCCGCCAGCGCACAATTTATACCTCAACCCAGTTTGGTTGGGATGTTGATGATACGGACGAAACGATGACAACAACGCGCTACGGTAATACCGAAAATATCGCGTCATTAACTGTATCTATTCCACTGAATATTGGGAGCAGAAACCAATATTTATCCATGTCTGCCAACCGTAATCCGAAAAGTGGTAACAACTACCAAACGTCATTATCCGGCACCGCCGGTGAACGTAATACTTTAAATTATTCAGTCAATGCGGGTTATGACGACAGTAATGTCAGCGGTAGTTCGAATAGTTGGGGTGCGAATGTGCAGAAGCAATTCCCTAATGCGACCGTCAATGGCAGTTATTCTCGTGGTAATAACTATACCCAATATGGAGCTGGTGCGCGTGGGGCCGCTGTAATACACAGTAAAGGTGTCACACTGGGGCCTTATTTAGGCGACACTTTCGGTTTAATTGAGGCCGATGGCGCTCAGGGTGCGACAGTACGAAATGCACAAGGTGCCAGGATTGATAAGAATGGTTTTGCGCTGGTGCCTTCATTAACACCTTATAATTACAATACAGTCGGTTTAGACACCAAAGGCATTAATCGTAATACCGAGTTGAAAGAAAATCAGGGCCGCGTTGTTCCTTATGCTGGAGCCGCAGTGAGAGTGAAATTCGAAACATTGACTGGCTATGCGGTATTAATTCAAACCCAAACCGCTGACGGTGAAGGATTACCACTGGGTTCAGATGTCTATAACAATAAAGATGAACTGGTCGGTATGGTGGGTCAGGGGAATCAGATCTATGCTCGAGTAAAAGAGAATAAAGGTTCACTTTATGTACGCTGGGGTGAAAACAGCAACGAGCAATGTGAATTACCTTATGATTTTGCTAGCCAAGATACTGAGCAAGATATTATCCATTTAACAGGCAGTTGCCGCCGTTAACCATTATGAGAAAAATAATGTTAAGACCAACAGAGCAGTTAATATCTTGTGAAGTCTCACGGCCAACAATGCCTGTTCATTCCCGTCGCCCATATATTGTGGCGGGAACTATGCTGCTGATAGGGTTATTTAGTACCTCAGCATGGTCAGCTTGTACCCGAATTACCGCGCAAAGTCAGCTAAGTGCCGGTGATGGCACGGCCAGTGCATGGTCTGGCTCCCTAGATTACAATAATGGATCACTCGGCTTACCGAGTGTGATCGATCTCAGTACCGCAGCCAACTTTCAACCTGACGGAACATTATTAGCCGCAGCGACATCCGACTTTACCACTTTTGCCCTGAATACTAGCTATGATCCTGATCGGGTGCTATTCCGCTGTGACGCAGCTGATGTTGACCAACTCTTCGAGATGTATGCTACTAATGGGGATAATGACTATGGTGGCAAAAATGAAGATGGCGCGATTGCTGGCAATGTTCCCTCCGGCTTTGCGACTTATGTTCGCAATGTGGTTATTAGGCTTACAAATCTATCCACGGGCGAGTATTACTCACGTTTATGGAAAGGACGCCGTTTAACCGGATTAGATACTGACAGCAATGGCCGTATTTTGGTCAAAGCCAAGAATTTTAGTAATCTATATACCGAGCTGTTTCGTATTGATTATGCCCGCGCGGGTACTAACAATGCAGCATCTTATGCCTATGCTTATACTCAGCCCAATGCCTATATCGCCTTTAAAGGCCCTGGCATTAGCGGCCCTATTGAAGGAACCGACTCGGTGTCAAACTGGCCCGGTTGGTATTCAACCTGGCCTGCTTCTATCGGGCTATACAATTACGTAACTTTCCGCCGTACCACTATTTGCGCGGTCACCAATTTTACCCCAACGGTGATATTACCCAGAATTTCGGTGGCAGAACTGAACAGCGGCAGTAGTAGCTCGGCTGAGTTCAGTGTGGATTTCCAATGCCAAACCGGTATTACCTCCGGCGTCAATGCCGGTGCGGTGGCGATGGGCTTTTTGGTGCCAGCGGCAAACGCCGCTAAAGCACAGGCTTTGGGCTTAATGAATGGTAGCGGCGGTATTAGCCATTTGGTATCAGATAATTATGGTGCCGCCGGAATGGCGAATGGCGTGGGGATCCGTATTTACCGTAATAATAATCCGATGTATCTACTCTCAAAAAACGTGACTCAAACCGGTAATAACGGTGGCTGGTATGGCATCTTCCAGGGCGCGCAAACAATAACCGGTACGGTGAGTGGCGGTAATAGTTACACTGAGAATTTTCGGGCTGAGTTAAGCAAAATCAGCGGGCAAACTGTGACGGCAGGAGCAGTGAATGCACATGCGCAAGTGGTTATCCGTGTCCAATAATATGCGTTTCAAACGCAGTTTCAATGGCTGGCTGTTATCACTTCTCATGGCCTGTAGTGTGCCGGCGATGGCAAGTGTCGTGGCAGAAAAAACGCGTATTATTTTCAGTGAGGGTAGCACGGAAGAGTCACTGCAACTGGTCAATAGTAATGACTACCCGGTGGCAGTGCAGGTGTGGGTGGATGATGGCGATTTAATGGCAACACCGGAGAAAGCAATTTCCCCGGTATTAGTGTTGCCACCATTATTTCGATTACAACCACAAGCTCAACGCAGCTTGCGTTTGATTTTATCTGGTGCCAGTAAATTACCGCTGGATAGAGAATCTGCATTTTGGCTTAATGTTTACGAAATCCCGCCTAAAGCCACAACTAAGGTTGATGATGAGTCTTCCGTTACACTGGCTTTACGCATGCAATACAAAGTCTTTTATCGCCCGAAAAATTTGCCCGCACCCGCGGATACCGTCAGCAAGGCATTAACTTTTGTCGTAGAACGGAATGGTAATACCGCCTCGGTTAGGGTTGAGAATCCAACACCTTATTATGCATCACTCGCTTCTTTAACATTGGGACTGGCCGAAGGATTGCCCGATATGGTCGCCCCTTTTTCCAAGCTCGAATTTCCCCTCAATCGAGTCCCAACAGCAGACAGTAAAACGGTCAACTTTGTCTTAATTGATGATTTAGGTAACCGTAAACCTTTTAGTCGCGAGCTGAAATAAAAAACTTATCAATATAGACCGCCCAGAGAGACGGTCTATATGATTACTCGCGATATGATTTATTTCTTAAACCCCGGCTTACCATTTTCGGCTCGCCATCTTTTTATCTCAGCTAAAATACCCTCAGGGCTATCTTCCCGATCATCATTAGGGTAATAAATCAAATCAGAACCATCTGGATGCTCGGTCAACTCTTCAAATCTAAGAATAGCCTCATCATGTTCAGCCTCGGATGGATATGCATCATAATAAATATCTTTCAAAAAACTTAAGAATTCCTGCTCTGTATAATCAGATAGATTTTTATTTTCCATTTACACTTCTCCATTTTTCAGTATATCTTGATTGCTGAGCTTAAATTTCTCAGGAATTTCAAGATGCTTTAGTAACCTCGCAACAAAACCCGCATCTGGAAACCAAATGAGATAATAGCGAGGTTATTAATATTTAATTAATAAAGGGATATAAGCCACCAGAAAGGCGGCTTATGTTATTACTGGTAATGCAATAAACTATTTTAGCCTGAGATTACCATTCATCTCGATAATCAAATGAAATTTGATAGTCATATTCTGAAGTATTAATTTGATGAGAAAAATACTTCTGAAGTATAGGTATCCAATATTCTTCAATATCAAACCCTCCATTATTAATATTATTTTCAATCTGCAAGCCTAATTGTTCAATAACTGAGCCATCAGATTGAAGATCTGCCGAATACTCTTCACCCTTACATAACTCAGTTTTTTTATCAAACCAGTCTAAATGCAGTTTTAGCCCCATGATGCACCTCATAAATATTTTTTGATATTACGATTAGGGTCCGCAGGTTTTAGCTGGACGCCTGTTTTATAATTGAAAGCACCTAAGTGCTGGCCATCGCTAGCTCTATAACCCCCCAACTCACCATGCTGCGAATCCCACTCATATATTTTACGGCCTTTCTGATCAATCCAGCGTTCTCTTTTTCCAGAACCACCTTGTTTAGGAGTCTTTCGCTTACTCTTATTCAAATTTAGAAAGCCTGTAATATCCTCGATTTTAGGTGCTGGGTGATAATCATGCCCTGCATCTACCACTCCTTTCCTTGGTTTATTAAAATAAACATACACCGGCTCCAGCCCTGAACCCGCCGGGAACCAGATGATGTAATCATGGAAACTCACCTCCTCATGGGCAAGGAAAGTCAGCGTTCGCCTCGTCGCCAGAATCTTGATATCAGTTCCGGTGTGCTGTGGGAAGACCGGCGCACTGGCGGGTTGCGGTATTACCGCCCCCCCCCTACACCCGGTGGCCGTGGTGAGGTAAAAGTAAAAGTACGTGGCGGCAAGGTGTCGGTGGTAAATGTATAAACCCCCTTTGTACGATCAAATTGTGCCATACCCACTTTCACATTGGCTGGGACATCGGCAACCCCGGTTTTTACTGCGTAAATACGGGTTTCATCGTTCCTGCCCACCATCAAAATTCTGACAGGGGAATTGACTTCAGCTTGCGGCGGTAACGATGTTTCAGGGGATAGCATATAGCCAAGCGGGAAGCTGCCAGCTAAGGGTGGCAGTTCTGTGCCTTGCCGCTCGTTATCGGAATAAAAAACCGTACCAATTGGGAAAACCAATGGATCTGCTAACGCGGAGTTATGCCAGCTAAATCTCCTTAATACCCGCTGCAATGAGGCATCTAGTTTAATCGCTTCCCGATAACTGAAGGTGACAGAGCCCGCTCCGCCCGCAGAAAAGCCTGGGAAACGTTCATCTTCTGCCATATAGGCGATTAAGGAGAAGGTATTGTTACGAATAGCCGCTTCTGCTTCCACTGCCAGCCATCTATCTTCAATACGCTGCCGTTCTGCAGCAAAGGTGGCTTCTATTGCCAGCCGGGCGTTTTCAACTCGCTGTTGCCATTGCGCGGCTTCTGCTGCCAGTTGTGCATCCTTTTCCGCTACTTCGAATACCCGCCATCCGTCTTCAATGTGTTGTCGCTCTGCCGCAAAGCTAGCCTCTACCGCCAGCCGGGCGTTTTCAACTCGCTGTTGCCATTGTGCTGCCTCTGCGGCCAACCGTTCATTTTCAATACGTTGCTGTTCTGCGATTCCAAGTTCAGCATTAACAGATTGTTGCAACACTAACAGTGGTTCATATTTGGTTCTTAGCTCAGCGGCCCCCTCACTTAATGTTTTGATCTCACTTTGTTTGACGAGTGCCAATGAGCGTAAATCGCGCCGTTCATTAAAGTTAATAAAAATTAACCGGTTCTTATAGCCCGCGAGAGAATTGTAGCGCTGCCATATCCTGGCCTCTTCCTGTTGCAATAAAGAAATATGGCTTTCAAGTAATATGATATGCGCGGCTGTTTCTGTAACTTGCTTATCCGCCAATGTTTTTTTCAGCTTTAACTCATCTAGCGCAGAGCTAAACAACTGTGTCATCGCTCCTTCAGCCGCTTCCCGTTCACGCCGCGCTATTTCATAGGTATTGCGCGCTTCCTGCATCAGCTCATCAGCATTGGTTATTCGAATGACAGAGAGATACAGCGGTTCAATACCCGTGCTGTCGGGGAAAACAATAATGGCATCGCGACTATGGGGGCCAACTGGAAGGCTAAATTCTTTGGGAGCCGCATTCTCAATCGGCGTCACTACGGGCCTTGCTGCTGGCTGTGTTGGCGCAGGTATATTAATAGGCATCGTATCAACTACACTGATATGTATCGGTGTGATACCCGGAATGGCCGCGGTAAAGACATCTGGCCTTGTCGTCGTAACGGCCTTAATGACAGGTACTCGTTGTATGGCTATCGGTGCTTTAATCAGCACCGCTTTCTGCACTCCCTCTTCAGTCACATCACTGATCCGAATATTGACCGCAGTATCAGCCACTGTTTTTAATGTTTCTTTCGGTGTATCCGTAACTCTGTTGGCGGGAAGTGTCGAAGTGGTGAAGAACTGCCCTATCGGCGGGTCAGACGCTATTCTTGACGGTATCATACCCATAACGGCTACACCGACCGGGCTGGTGCGCATGACCCACGATCCCACTCGAGCTAAATGACCTTCGATAAACGCCGCCACTGCTGGAAGACGGCTTAAAGTCACCCCCCAATTCCCATCAATTAAGGTGATAACGGCTGGCATCCCTCCCACAGCCATATAGGTTTGTAGTTCCGGGTTTTGCGCCAGATTCGCAGGAGTTGCCTGACTACCGCGATCGCCACCACGCCCCCCACCTCGTTGACTGCCATGGCCGAATTGGCTTGGGCTGTAGTGATGGATAGCACCATAGGGCGTTTGCGACGTCCCCCACCCTTTGCCGCGGCTAGAGCCTGGTCCACCTGGCCCTGCCGGCCCCCCTTTAACTCCACCTGTTGGGCCACGCGCACCGTGGCCAGTTGTATTACTGTGTCCTTCTCCCATATCTTATTTCCTTATTTGTTTTTAATTTCCATAATGAATACGTATTTGTGACGAATATATTGACCGCTTATACCTCCGGATATTTATCTGTTATCACAATCACTCTTTATACATTTCCAGTGAAATATCAGATTGCGTTATGCATCCTTCAATAAAACTCTCAGCCATCTGTAATTGACGCCTAATTTCACGTTCGTTATATTTTTTCAACCGGGCAATTGAAGACTTTGACTGACCATAAATATAATGGCGCACAATAAGCTCCAGCTCTTTTTCTCTTGAAGCTCGTTGTAAATTACCAATAATATTATCAAGCGCTAACCCGTCATTATCACAGCAGGAAGCCGCCACCTTCCCTCCTGCCACCAAGCCCTTAAATCCATTGGCAATATGCGGATAATCAAGATGGGAATGCTCTCTGGCCCAAACACCCCATCGGGCCAGAATAGTTTGAATATCACTCATCGCTTTTCTCCTTTTTATATTTAAAATCCTTCTTATGATGTAATTAACATCAGCCAGAGTAATTTCATAAAACAAAAAGGCCTCACTAATTAGCGAGACCTATTTATTATCAACGAAATAATTTTGTGATTTAGAAAATCAAAAAGCAGACATTGTTGGTGAAGTGTTTAACCACGATTAACACCTTACAAGAGTTTTATCGGGCCGTGATAGCATTAATTTACGAAATATTCCCCTGACCGAAATACAGTTAATCTGAAATAAAAAAGCCCCCCGTTACTGGGAGGCTTAATATCAAATAACACACTACAATCGTTTATTAACCGGCAACTGCGATACGTTTCATATCGGTCATATAGCCACGCAGCTTATGGCCGACAGCTTCGATTGGGTGATTACGAATAGCTTCGTTTACATCGCGCAGTTGGGCATTGTCTACCGCAGTTCCGGCAACACTTTTGCCTAAATCACCCGCTTGCAGAGAATCCATAAACTTACCTTTCAGCAATGGCACAGCTGCATTGGCGAATAGATAGTTACCATATTCTGCGGTATCAGAGATAACTACGTTCATTTCATATAAACGTTTACGTGCGATGGTGTTAGCAATCAGTGGCAATTCATGCAGAGATTCGTAATAAGCCGACTCTTCGATAATGCCAGAATCAACCATAGTTTCGAATGCCAACTCAACACCGGCTTTCACCATGGCAATCATCAACACGCCGTGGTCGAAATATTCTTGTTCAGAGATTTTGCCTTCAAACTGTGGCGCGTTCTCAAATGCAGTTTTGCCGGTCTCTTCACGCCAGTTCAGCAATTTCTTATCGTCATTAGCCCAATCAGCCATCATCCCGCTGGAGAATTCACCAGAGATAATGTCATCCATATGTTTCTGGAACAGTGGGGCCATGATCTCTTTCAGTTGCTCAGACAGGGCATAAGCACGCAGTTTAGCCGGATTGGACAAACGATCCATCATCAGCGTAATCCCGCCTTGTTTCAGCGCTTCGGTGATAGTTTCCCAACCGAATTGAACCAGTTTTTCAGCATAAGCAGCATCAGTACCTTCAGAAACCAGTTTGTCGAAGCACAACAATGAACCGGCCTGCAACATACCGCACAGGATAGTTTGTTCGCCCATCAGATCTGATTTAACTTCAGCAACAAATGAGGATTCCAACACACCAGCACGGTGACCGCCGGTGGCCGCCGCCCAAGCCTTGGCAATCGCCATGCCTTCGCCTTTAGGGTCGTTTTCCGGGTGAACCGCGATCAATGTCGGCACACCAAAACCACGTTTGTATTCTTCACGGACTTCTGTACCCGGGCATTTTGGCGCAACCATCACCACGGTGATGTCTTTACGCACTTGTTCACCCACTTCTACGATATTGAAACCGTGAGAATAACCCAGTGCCGCGCCATCTTTCATCAGTGGTTGAACCGCCTGAACCACTGCGGAGTGTTGCTTGTCTGGCGTCAGGTTAACAACCAAATCTGCCTGTGGGATCAGTTCTTCGTAAGTGCCTACTTTGAAACCATTTTCGGTCGCTTTACGCCATGAAGCACGCTTTTCAGCAATGGCTTCTTTACGCAGAGCGTAAGCAACATCCAGACCGGAATCGCGCATGTTCAAACCCTGGTTCAGGCCTTGTGCGCCACAGCCGACAATCACCACTTTTTTACCTTTCAGGTAGCCTGCTTCATCGGCGAATTCATCTCGTGCCATAAAGCGACACTTACCTAATTGCGCCAACTGCTGACGCAGGTTTAATGTGTTGAAATAGTTAGCCATGTTATTGCTCCGTTCGGGTTCTGTTTTGTGGGTGCAGCTATTTTTTTAGTGACTGCAAACGAATGTGGTGTTTGTGTGCTGATACTGTTTTTTCACATCCCCTGTCTGTGTCGGGGATTGTCTTGAACTCACTATATGACAGGAAACTCATTGCTGAAATTGATATATTAACAATGTGATATTGCAGATTCTGCAATGTGGACTATTTTTCGAACAATACACTGCATCTTCTCACCCCAGAGGCACTCTGTGATGGATTTACGCGACCTGAAATTATTTCTGCATTTAGCTGAAAGCCGCCATTTTGGCCGCAGCGCCAAAGCAATGCATGTCAGCCCATCCACCCTATCGCGCCAAATCCAGCGTCTGGAAGAGACCATCGGCCAGCCGCTGTTTTTACGCGATAATCGCACAGTACAGTTGACGGATGCCGGCACTCAGTTGAAAGCGTTCGCTCAGCAAACATTGTTGCAATATCAACAATTACGCCATGCATTAGGCCAGCACGGGCCATCTCTGAGTGGTGAGCTACGGCTATTTTGTTCGGTGACCGCCGCCTACAGCCATTTGCCGCCAATTCTCGACCGCTTTCGTGCACGCCACCCACTGGTTGAAATTAAACTCACCACTGGTGATGCTGCCGATGCGGTAGATAAAGTGCAATCAAATGAAGCAGACCTGGGGATTGCCGGTCGCCCTGAAGTGTTGCCAACCAGCGTGGCTTTTACCCAAATTGGTGAAATCCCGTTGGTGTTAATTGCCCCGGCGCTGCCCTGTGCCGTGCGGTCGCAGGTATCGGTTGATCAGCCGGATTGGGCCACAATTCCGTTTATTTTGCCGGAACACGGCCCGTCGCGAAAACGCATTGATTTGTGGTTCCGCCGCCAACGCATTACCAATCCATTGATTTATGCCACGGTTTCCGGCCATGAAGCGATTGTGTCAATGGTGGCTCTGGGGTGTGGCGTGGCACTTATTCCATCAGTGGTGGTAGATAACAGCCCGGAACCGGTACGCAATCGTATTTCCCTGTTGGATGATGTTTCGCTGGTCGAGCCATTTGAGCTGGGCGTTTGCGTGCAGAAAAAACGGCTCAGTGAGCCGTTAATTGAAGCGTTTTGGGGGCTGTTATAGTTTTACAACACATGAGTTGCAGCTGTATTTAAACTGTCGGGAACAATAGCCATAAGCATTTTTGGTGTCGCACCGCTGATACCCATTCTCTGAGAAACCGGGTCACTCTCTTGTGTAAGGAAGCCATTGATTACTCCAACTATTGAGCGAGAGTCTTTCCCAATGCTGGGGTCAGCAGTAATCCACTACCGCACTAAACCTCATACTATTAGCATGTCAGGTAATTTATATTCAAAAGCATCAAATACTTATACAGTAATAAATCTTAAAAAATAAAAAATAGGTATCAGAATAATCAGAGAGTATTTATCGTTATCAATATCTGTTATTGCCGCGAGTTAATAAATGTGGTGTAAATTATGCGTCAGCCATTTTGATATTAAGATTTTTCACTAATATACTCTGAATAATTTTAGTTGCAGGAAGTAATCCAACTCACATCCAGCTTGAGGCATGGTGAGCATAGGATTATCTACCATATATAAACTTATTAATATCATAATAAAAACCTGACCAATTAAACCCAACATTTAACAAAGGTAAGGTAAATATGAAAATAAAATATTTATTAGCATCAATAACATTAATTTCAAGCTCAAATATTATGGCGCAGCCAGAGCCTCGCCACGGTTTTATTGAATCACCGCCAAGTCGAGCATTTTTATGTTCAAAACAAGGTGGTGAACTCAATAAAGATTGTGGGCCAGCGCAATATGAACCTCAGTCTATCGAAGGGCTAAAAGGCTTTCCTCAGGCTGGCCCCCCTGATGGCGCAATTGCCAGTGCAGGTAATCAAAATTTTCAGCAATTAAATGCGCAAACCCCATACCGTTGGCATAAGGTTAATATTAGCCCAGGGGAGAATATATTTAAATGGTCTATATCAGCTCAGCATAGCACTACATCATGGGAATTTTTTATCACAAAACCTGATTGGGATCCGAATAAACCATTAACTCGTGCTGCTTTTGTTCTAACACCATTTTGTTCACAGTTCGATGGCGGTGCAAACCCAGCCAAAGTAGTCGAAATAAAATGCAATGTCCCGCAACGTGAGGGATATAACATTATTCTGGGGGTATGGACAATTTCCAATACTGCAAATGCTTTTTATCAGGTTATTGATGCTAACTTCAAGTGATTTATCGGAAAGGAGATAGTGTTGTCGTGACAATATAAAAACTCAGGTTGTGAGGCCTGAGTTTTATTTTAAAAAAAAAGTAATACAAATAAAATCCGATTAACCCGCCAGGAAGAACTTAAACGCCAGATTATGAGTTTCATCGTGGCAATCGTAGCCCAACGCCATCAGCGCATTACCAACCCATTAATTTATGCCACAGTTTCCGGCCATGAAGCGATTGTGTCGATGGTGGCTCCAGGCTGTGGTGTGGCACTTATTCCATCAGTGGTGGTAGATAACAGCCCGGAACCGGTACGCAACCGTATTTCCCTGTTGGATGATATTTCGCGGGTTGAACCATTTGAATTAGGAGTTTGTGTGCAGAAAAAACGGCTCAGTGAGCCGTTAATTGAAGCATTCTGGGGGCTGTTATAGTTTTACTACACTTAAACCCTACCAATGCAATTAAATAAAGGGTCTGCTATCAGGAACAATACGCTGGAACTCTTGTGGTAGTTGATCGTAGCCACTCATATTATTAGCAGGAGCAGGCACGCGCTCTTGGGTTGGGAAACCGTTTATCGCGTTTGCCAGTAGGTCTATATGCTCAATCGAGTCCGATTTTTGTATAATTTTAACAACCCTGGCATCAGTAGTCGGAGTTGCTTTTTGGTTAATAGTATCAGATTTAAGCGGTGGTATTGGAAGCCCCGTCTTGCGAACAGTCCAACTCTTCCGGAATGATGGTTGGCCGATCTCTTTATCATCAGCCCAATTAGTAGATTCATAGTTACTATCTCCATCAAAAAATAGAAAGCTACGACTCCCATCGGAGTGATATCTCAATATACTATCAAAAGTTATTTCCTTGTTTTTAACCTGCTGCTCTCGAAAACCAATTTGCTTTTTATCTGGGCCATAAAATTCACTTGTAGTAAAGGTGTGGTCTAACTTATTGTTAGAGTCGTAGATATATTGAGTTTTATATATTCCAGTCACAGAATGCTTGTTGGTGACAGGGTCAACCTCTCGTACTCTTGCAGTTTCCAAGATAACATTCCCATTCTGATATTTACTGGTAATGTCAGCTATAAATCTACTCTTATCTCTTCGTGCCTCCCAAACCCGAGTACCGTTATCAACAGCAAGCCCAGCTTTAGTCACTAAAAAACGCTGGCCATCAATAGTTTCATACTTATTTTTAGCCTTACTGTCTAATAACTCCTTCTTCACCCTGGTTTCCGCAGGAGCAAGTGTGCTTGCATCTGGTGGGGAACTGTTTAATTTAGATCCTTGCTCAAATATTTTTGATTCGTTAACTTGGTGTTTCTGTATTAATTTATCACTAATATTTTTGTGTTCTCTCATTTCTTGAGGTTCAATATCTTGTGTTTCCTCAACTCTATTAGTCTGGCTGACTTTTTTATTAACAGCATCATAGTCAAATTGCTCCACAACAATTTTCTTCACATTGTTATTAAAGTCAAATGCTTCAGTAATTCTGTTAATTTTATTAGTAGCAGAATCAAATGTTTCAATTCTGACTGTTTTAATACTATTGATAACTTGTTTTTTTGTTAAAACTGACCTTACTATTTCACCCCCAATATATGTAGTCTCATCTTTTATTTTCCAGCCATCTTTCATGTAACGTTGTAGCTTAGTGTGTATTTGCTCAGAGTTTGGACTATACAGTATAGCCGGAGGAATATAATCAAATATTGATAATTTAATTGATGTTATTGATTCGCTCATATATAAATTCCTTTAATTTATTTTTTAACAAAGGATTAAGAAGATATTTAAGTTATTTAATTATCTACAACTTAATAACGGCATCATTAACTAATGCCAATAATTATATTACACTGCAATAACACCGAATTTTATTTCTAATACTTATTAGCAAAGATAGATAAGAAGATAAAAGACAGCAAAATGCCAATAAAAAAACCCAGGGATTATTGGCTCTGGGTTTTTTATTAGTACGAATAAGTAGTTACTGGCTAAGATTCAGCCCGCCAGAAAGAACTTAAACGCCGGATTATTAGTTTCATCGTGACAATCGTAGCCCAGCGCCGTCAGTGCATTACCAACCCATTAATTTACGCTACAGTTTCCGGCCATGAGGCGATTGTGTCGATGGTCGCATTGGGCTGTGGTGTGGCACTGATCCCGTCAGTGGTGGTCGACAATAGCCCGGAACCAGTGCGCAACCGTATTTCGCTGTTGGATGATATTTCGCTGGTCGAACCATTTGAGTTGGGTGTGTGTGTACCGAAAAAGCGGCTCAATGAGCCGCTAATTGAAGCATTTTGGGGGCAGTTATAATTACCGTTCCCCTTAGTTGTCTATCACCAATAACATTAACCAATACAGCTTGGGCACTATTGTTGGGTATTTGACACAAGAGCGTTGGACATATTATTGGTGTCATAGCTACCAAGGCTAATAGGTTCAACTTCTTTAGTTGGGAAGTCTCCCATCACTTCGATTAATAAACTTATATCGCTCTCGTCAGCAACAGTATTATCGATGGTCTCTTTAGTGATGGATTCATTACCATTAATGTCATATTCTTTCGTCTGATACTCCATGATATTCCCTATCCCATCAAACTCAATATCTTGCTCATAATAACCGGAAACATTACCGTTCTCATCATAGTTGGCACCCACAAAAATCTCACTATCACGGCGGCCTGAAGCATTAAACGTAGATTCACTTTGATAGTCCAGATTACCGTTAATATACTCTTTCTCAACAGATCTTATTATTTTACGATTTATATTATAATGTTTAACTTGAGCCTGAATTAAGTCACCCTCCTTATCGAACTTATAGGTACCTAACTCCACTTTATTATTGTTTTCGTAGCGCGATATATAGTTAACTCGTACATTACCACTAGTTTTATCATATATATCGTAATCGCTCCTCACGACAACACCCTTATCGTAATACTCACGAAGACTATCCCTTAGACCGTCCTCATCATAACAATACTCTTGATAATCGATTAATTGTCCATTAGATTTATAGTTAAATTTATGACTCTCTATGAGTTTGTTATTATTATCATAACGGAAATGGCTAATGGTACGAACTCCATCATGAATATCTTTGATAATAATTCGAGTCCCGGTAGGGCCGCGCTCTTCAGACGGAGATAGGGGAGTCAATGGCGATAATCGAAATTTGATAAGCGGTTGCTGAAATCCCACAGTAGAATACTTCAAGGAGGGATTATCGTTAACATCCAGTGGGGTAAAACTTTCACCACTCGTTGCTAGCTGAATAGTCTGTATAAATGTACTTTTCCTTCCACTAACAGGAGCGCCGTCAGCATGATGTATATAATCATATGTTCTTAACTGCGAAGTATCAGAACGTAAAGTTAAATATTGACTAACATCAGGGGTTGGGGCAGATACGTTTGTCGGTTTTATTGAGATACTCATATCAATATGACTCCATAATTTTTTTCATAAAATAAATTGGCGTTTTTAATAAAAAATAAATTACTGGCAGTTCAATAAAATTAATTACTAGCAAATAAAGTCTATTCATTGATAAAACGCACTAATAATAACAAAATAAAATCTGGATTATTCATATCTCAAGAAACTTTAAGAAAATAAAAGATAATATAATATAAATGATAGTTAATATGATTAACATATGAAAACTCAGACATCAAAGACATCTGAGTTTTAGTTGCTATTTAATATTATGAATAATACATTTAACCCGCCAGGAAGAACTTAAACGCAGGGTTATTGGTTTCATCGTGACAATCGTAGCCCAGCGCCGTCAGATGCTGTTCAAATTGTGGTTCAGAGTCTGATAACTCAAACCCTGCCAGCACCCGACCAAAATCAGTTCCGTGACTACGATAGTGGAACAGAGAGATATTCCAGTGTGTGCCTAAAGTATGCAGAAACTTCAGTAATGCGCCCGGTGATTCTGGGAATTCAAAACTGAACAGCCGCTCGCGCAGTGGCTTGGAAGGACGCCCACCGACCATATAACGCACATGCAGCTTGGCCATTTCATCATCAGATAAATCCACCACCTGATAACCTTTACCCTGCAATTCAGCCAGGATCTCAGCCCGCTCAGCATAACCACGGGTCAGTCGCACGCCGACGAAAATACAGGCGTTATCGGCATCAGCATATCGGTAGTTGAACTCGGTGACGGAACGCCCCCCCAGCAACTCACAAAAACGCAGGAAACTGCCTTTTTGCTCTGGGATGGTCACAGCCAGCAAGGCTTCGCGCTGCTCACCAAGTTCACAGCGCTCTGATACATAACGCAAACCATGGAAGTTGACGTTAGCGCCCGAAAGCACATGGGCCAGGCGTTCGCCTTGAATATTATGTTGCTGTACGTACTTTTTCAGCCCTGCCAGCGCCAAAGCCCCAGACGGCTCGGCAATGGCGCGCACATCTTCAAATAAGTCTTTTACCGCCGCACAAATAGCATCACTGTCGACAGTGATCACTTCGTCCAGATACTCCTGACACAAGCGGAAAGGTTCGTCGCCAATGCGCTTAACCGCAACCCCCTCGGCAAACAGCCCGACACGAGCCAGATCGACCGGCTTGCCTGCATCCAGCGCGGCACGCAAACAGGCTGAGTCTTCTGCTTCAACGCCAATCACTTTAATCTGCGGCATCAATTGCTTGATAAGCACGGCAACACCGGCCACCAGCCCACCACCACCGACCGGAACAAACACCCGGTCAAGATGTGCGTCTTGCTGAAGCAGTTCCATCGCCAGCGTCCCTTGCCCGGCAATCACGGCCGGATGGTCAAACGGCGGCACAAAGGTATAACCCTGCAACTGCGACAATTCAATCGCCTTGCCTTTGGCTTCATCGAAATTAGCACCAAACAACAGCACCTCTCCGCCAAAACCACGCACCGCATCCACTTTGATATCAGCAGTTGCGACCGGCATGACAATCAGCGCTTTGATACCGAGCTTGCTAGCCGAAAGCGCCACCCCCTGCGCATGATTACCGGCCGAAGCCGTTATCACGCCACAGGCTTTCTGTTCTGCGGTCAAGCCAGCCAACATCGCGTAAGCGCCGCGCAGTTTAAAGCTGTGCACCGGTTGCCGGTCTTCGCGCTTAACCAAAATGGTGTTACCCAAGCGCGAGGAGATTTTTTCCATCACTTGTAACGGGGTGACCTGCGCCACCTCATACACCGGTGCGCGCAATATCGCCCGCAGATATTCTGCCCCATCGGGGGCAGTTGATAAGGGTTGTGATACCGCCATAAGTATTAGCCTCCCAGCTTACTTTTGTCGCGCACAGCACCTTTATCAGCACTGGTTGCCAGTAAGGCATAAGCACGTAGCGCATAAGAAACCTGGCGTTCGCGTGCTTTCGGTGTCCATGCCGCATCACCGCGCGCTAATTCTGCTTCACGGCGTGCAGCCAGTTCAGCATCACTGACGTCCAGCTTCATAGCGCGGTTTGGAATATCAATATCAATGATGTCGCCATCTTGCACCAAAGCAATCAACCCACCACTGGCGGCTTCTGGCGAAGCATGACCGATGGATAAACCTGAAGTCCCGCCCGAGAAACGGCCATCGGTTAACAACGCACAGCTTTTGCCTAATCCCATCGATTTCAGGTAAGTGGTTGGATACAGCATTTCCTGCATCCCTGGCCCACCTTTCGGCCCCTCGTAGCGGATAACAACCACATCACCCGCAACCACTTTGCCACCCAAAATAGCAGCAACAGCATCATCCTGACTCTCATAGACTTTGGCTGGGCCACGGAAGGTTAAGCTGTCTTTATCCACACCTGCGGTTTTGACGATTGAACCATTCTCTGAAAGATTGCCATACAACACCGCCAAACCACCGTCTTGGCTGTAAGCATGTTCGCGAGTGCGGATACAACCCTCTTGGCGGTCGGTATCCAATGAGGGGAAGCGGCAATCCTGTGAGAAGGCTTTCGTGGTACGGATGCCAGCCGGGCCTGCGGAGTACATCTGCTTGACCCCTTCATCTTTGGTCAGCATCACATCATAGGCTTCCAGCGTTTGTGGCAGGTTCAGACCCAACACGTTTTTCACTTCGCGATTCAGCAAGCCAGCGCGGTCCAACTCACCCAGAATCCCCACCACACCACCAGCACGGTGCACATCTTCCATATGATATTTCTGCGTACTTGGTGCCACTTTGCACAAATGCGGCACTTTACGGGACAGACGATCGATATCGCTGATATCGAAATCAATATCCCCTTCCTGCGCTGCCGCCAGTAAATGCAACACGGTATTGGTGGAACCGCCCATGGCGATATCCAGCGTCATGGCATTTTCAAATGCCGCTTTGTTGGCAATGCTACGCGGCAAGGCACTGATATCATCTTGTTCGTAATAGCGTTTAGTCAGTTCAACAATGTGTTTGCCTGCATCGAGGAACAGTTGCTTACGATCAGCATGGGTTGCCAGCAATGAACCATTACCCGGCAACGCTAGTCCCAGCGCCTCATTCAGGCAGTTCATCGAGTTGGCGGTAAACATCCCGGAACAGGAACCGCAGGTTGGGCAAGCGGAGCGCTCAATCTGCTCGCTGTCGGCATCGCTGACATTCGGGTTTGCGCCCTGAATCATGGCATCGACCAGATCCAGCTTGATAATTTTATCGGATAATTTGGTTTTACCGGCTTCCATCGGGCCGCCGGAAACAAAGATCACCGGAATATTCAGGCGCAGAGACGCCATCAGCATCCCTGGGGTAATTTTGTCGCAGTTAGAGATACATACCATGGCATCCGCACAGTGGGCGTTAACCATGTATTCAACGGAGTCGGCAATCAATTCACGTGAAGGCAGTGAATAGAGCATACCGCCGTGGCCCATCGCGATCCCATCATCCACCGCAATAGTGTTGAACTCTTTAGCCACACCGCCAGACGCTTCAATTTGCTCCGCTACCAGCTTTCCTAAGTCGCGCAAATGAACGTGGCCCGGTACAAACTGGGTAAATGAGTTAACTACTGCAATAATCGGTTTGCCGAAGTCATCATCGGTCATACCGGTTGCGCGCCACAATGCGCGGGCGCCAGCCATATTGCGGCCATGAGTGGTGGTATGGGAACGGTACTTAGGCATTGTCTCTTCACTCCAGATTTTTGTATTGCAAATCAATTTGTTTTTGCAGATCAATTTGTTGTTGCAGATATAACCTGTTGCAGGTGGCGAACGAACCACCTGCTGATCCTGTCTGTCAGTTTTTATTTATTATTGATTGATCGGGTCCAACCAGCCCCATTTGTCCTCGGTTTCGCCGGTGAACAGACCAAAGAATGCTTGTTGAATTTTGGCCGTGATCGGGCCACGTTTACCAATACCCACCTGAATACCATCCACGCTACGCACTGGAGTGATTTCTGCCGCAGTACCCGACATAAATACTTCATCCGCCAGATAGAGAGATTCACGCGACAGCACTTGCTCACGCACTTCTAACCCCATATCTTTCGCCAGTTTGATAATTGCATCACGGGTAATGCCCGGCAAAGCAGAAGAGGTAAATGGTGGCGTAAACAGAATGCCATCTTTCACTTCGAACAGGTTCTCACCCGCCCCTTCAGACAGGAAACCATGGATATCCAGTGCAATCCCTTCCTGATAACCGTGACGACGCGCTTCACTGCCCACCA
>NZ_JBLWEX010000255.1:0-22405 GCF_048323875.1 Yersinia sp. LJYL362 | reverse complement strand
AAGGGACTAAGCGTTTGGTTCGTGCTGCAATTGAGTATGCCATTACCAACGATCGTGAATCAGTCACCCTGGTTCATAAAGGCAACATTATGAAATTCACCGAAGGCGCATTTAAAGACTGGGGTTACCAGTTAGCGCGTGAGGAATTTGGTGGTGAGCTGATCGATGGCGGCCCTTGGGTTAAAATCAAGAATCCAAACAACGGTAAGGACATCATTGTTAAAGATGTTATTGCCGATGCTTTCCTGCAACAGATCCTGCTGCGCCCAGCTGAATATGATGTTATCGCCTGTATGAACCTGAATGGGGATTACATTTCTGATGCATTAGCTGCTCAAGTTGGCGGTATCGGTATTGCCCCTGGCGCTAACATTGGTGATGAGTGCGCATTGTTTGAAGCCACTCACGGCACTGCACCAAAATATGCCGGTCAGGATAAGGTGAACCCAGGTTCTATCATCCTGTCCGCAGAAATGATGCTGCGTCACATGGGCTGGTTCGAAGCCGCAGACCTGATTATCAAAGGCACCGAAGGCGCTATCCAGGCCAAGACCGTGACTTATGATTTCGAGCGTCTGATGGATGGCGCTAAGTTACTGAAATGTTCAGAGTTTGGCGACGCCATTATTAAGCACATGTAATAACGCTTCGAGTGCAATATCTCACGGAGGCTTCGGCTTTCGTGAGTTTTTAAAGTTCCGCTAATTGCTCCTGCAAAACTCCTGCAACCCCCCCTACAAAACTGTCTGGAAAGTAACCTGATTTAAACCGCTAAAACAGTCCATTATTTACCTCGAATCCAATCGGACTCTAGTGACCTTATTTGCCGGTTGCTTAGTGGTTTGTGCAGGCTTGTAAAGCGTTTTTTGATATATGGCCCCCATAACATAAAGAACAATGCTGTATAAAAAATGAGCTGGTATTGGTGAGGGAGAAAGATAACAGTGTCTATGCTCAGGCCAATAAGCTGTTTAACAACGCTTCAACGTCGTCTCTCGATAATCGCGACTGTTTTCCTTTGTGTCGCTGGCGCTAGCATCATGGAGAAAAGTTATGACCACAGATATTATGTTAGTTGGGGGTTACCCTGTTGATGTGCTGACACCAGAGGGTAAGGTTTCACCACTGGGGTCAGATCCTGAATACTATTTTATCCTCTCCTTAGCCGGGCAGAGTAACGCGATGAGTTACGGCGAAGGTCTGCCGTTGCCCGAGACGCTTGACGCGCCATACCCTCGCATCAAACAGCTGGCTCGTCGTGCGACTGTGACCCCCGGCGGGGAGACGTGCCAGTATAATGACCTCATTCCCGCCGACCATTGCCTGCATGATGTGCAGAACATGAGCGGGCTGAACCATCCCCATGCTGACTTAAGTAAGGGGCAATACGGTTGTGTCGGGCAGGGGTTACATATTGCCAAAAAACTGCTGCCTTATCTGCCAGCGAACGCAGGCATCCTGCTAGTGCCCTGTTGCCGCGGTGGGTCTGCTTTCACTCAGGGCTGCGACGGTTCCTACAACGAAGCAAGTGGTGCCAGTGAAGCATCATACCGCTGGGGCGTGGGTAAACCACTGTATCGGGATCTAGTGGCCCGCACCCAAGCGGCGTTGGGTAAAAATCCGCAAAATGTATTACTGGCGGTGGTGTGGATGCAGGGCGAGTTTGATATGACTTCAGCCCGCTACGCGCAACAACCGCAACTTTTTGCGCAGATGGTGAATCAGTTTCGCGCTGATTTGGCCGGTTATAGCCGCCAGTGTCCCGGATTTAGAGCCGAACTGGTGCCGTGGATTTGTGGCGATACCACCTACTACTGGAAAGAAACCTACCCTGACCCGTACGATACTGTGTTTGGCAGTTACAAAACCTGTACAGAGCCGGAGGTGTATTTTGTGTCCTTTATGACCGATGAAAAAGGTCATAACACACCAACCAATGCCCCGACAGAAGACCCGGACATCACTGCTGCTGGGTACTACGGTTCGGCTTCTCGCACTGGCAGCAACTGGACAACATCCCTGCGTAACAGCCATTTCAGTTCATGGGCGCGGCGCAATCTTATTCCTGAACGTCTGGCAACGGCTATCATCAGGTACACAGGACGGAAAACCTTATTGGCAGCGCCCTCTTTTGACCTCTGTCTGGGTGAGAAAGATAAGGCAGCGGAAAGAACCATGCTGGGATATTCACCAAAAATCATGACGGCGGGCTATAACGGGCGACGTGGTGACGGTACGCTTCAGGCTCAGGGATGGAGATTCATCAGCGGTGCCGATTTTACCCCGATTAAAAACCCGGATAATAGAGGAGGATTTGTTCTTGATATCAATAAAACGGGCAGTACCCCGTGGATTGTTGACCGATTTTCACCGATTGGCGCTGATCTGATTAAATTTGGTGGGAAACTGAGCTGTAAATTTAGGCTAACCACGGCCAAAATAACCAATCAGTTTGCTTTCGCCTTCTACTGGCAGATAGCACCGGAGGATATCCCGGCAGGTATCGCTTTCGTGGACAGCACTGTTGCGAATACCAAACCCTTTGTCATGTCGTTCTTCATTCAAACCGATGCCACCAATATCAATTTAATACATCACCGAGAAACGACCGCGAAGCTGGGGACATTCGGTGCGTTTAATCATGACTGGCATACCTTTGAACTGGTGTTCTCCGGTAAAAACAGTATCCGTGTGACGCCGCAGTTGGATGGGAGCAAAGGAACGACTTTTGACCTGGCGAATTCACCATCTACTTCCCCGATGAATGTCTTGCGATTGACATGTATTACGGCGAATGCAGTTTATCGCACTGAGCTGGCTGCGTTTGATATTCAGGTGTATCGCGACGATGGCACTATTACTTTGTCTGACGCTGATGTGTCCAGCTATGTGTATTTCCCTCCTGGATATAACGGCGGCAAAGTGATTATTCCAGATGCGACTATTGGTGTTGGCAATACCATTCAGGTGGTGGCCCATAATGCCGGAACTGTGACGCTGCAACCGGCCAGCAACTACGTATTGTTACAACCCGCAGGAGCAACAGAAGCGCTACCATTCCCCATCAATATCAATTCAAGCACCACATTGATACAAACCGGCTTAGAGGGTAAGACTTGGCGGGTCGTGTGATTGCCAAGCCATGTTTATGGTGGTGTGCAATCGACGGCCCGCAGATCAGCAAGCCGCAGAAGAGTACTGTCAGGCATAAGAGAGCTTATATCACAGGTTCAATTCAAAAGGCTTTTTAGCTTCATTCAGTCGGTCATTCATTCCATCTAAATGACCTCGCAAGCCCTACGGCAGTACATTCAGCTCATTCTGCAACTTTGTGGATAAATCAATGAATGAGCTGCGGTTCGCCATAATAATATGAAGAAAATATTTGACTGATAAGGTTAACCCTTTATCCTTTACGGCAATGTTATCCAGCATGTATCTGCCATTTAATTGTCAAAACCCAATAAATATATATATTTTTATTTTCTCTCTTAAAACAGAGGTTTATATTGTGACGAAGGATGTAGAAATTGTTAAGGCACGGCATCCGTTAGATAAGCAGCACATCAAACTGACTTATGTAACTCATTTTTACTGTAATCAGGGAAATATGGATTCTGTTGATTCTTTGTTGAAGGAATATGAATCTTACCCTGATGATATTAAGGATGCGGTAGAGTTTGTCATCGTCGATGATTGCTCACCTTTAGAGTACGAAGTAAAAGATTATGATTTGAATTTCACGTGGTTAAGAATAACCACTGATATTCAGTGGAATCAGGCTGGCTCCCGTAATCTTGGTGTGACTTACGCTAAATCCGATAAAATTATTATTACTGATTTAGACTGCTTGTTACCTGAAGATACCCTGCGTTATCTGGTTAGTGCCCGTAACCCTGGGCGCTCGCTCTATCGTATCTACCGTACAGATGAAAAGACGGGCAAGGCTTATCGCGGTCACCCGAATTTATTCTTCATGTCCAGAGCGAGATTCTTCAGACTTTATGGTTATGACGAAGAGTTCGCCGGCCATTACGGATCGGAAGATTATCGTTTTGTGAAGTTCCATAAAGACCATGGCTCTACACCGCGTTATCTGCCTAAGCAATACCGCTGTATTGAACGGAATGTTGATAGGAAGAAAAGTTACCACTCACTGGACCGTGATTTGACGCATAACGCGCCTATTGATGATCGCAAGAAAAATGAAATTGCCCTTTTTGGTGCGGAATATGGTCATAGCCGAATATTCCTTAACTTTCATTGGGAAATTAAAAAAGTGCATTCACGTCCGCCGACAGTTCCTGAACGTAAGGTGTGGTGGCGGCCAATATGGTGGTTCCGTTACCTGTTCCGTTCACTCGCGGCATAACTCTGCTTATCTAAACTATTTACCATAGTCAGCCCATGTACACGGGTTGGTATGGTAAAGATGGAGGCCAGCGATGCTGGATGCGGCCTCTTGTGGTCATTAATTTGAAGTGAGTGACTTATGATTTCTTCTGCTACTTTGCCCGGTTCGCCGCCAGCTCACCGATATATCGGCTTGTTCTCTTGTGCCACTGCATTTTTGTTAGGTATTGGTCTACCCACTTCTAATTTTATAATGAATTTGTCGATGGTATTGGCGGTCATCTGTTTACTGCTAAACCGTGACACTCGCTATGTGAAAGCCTTAGTCAAAAATCCATTGATTTGGCTACCTGCGCTCATGTTTTTGTTGTTAGCTATATCTTTGATTTGGCACCACAATCTTTACGGTAAAGTGATGGTAGGTAAGTACTCAAAACTGTTATATATCTTGCCATTAGCGATGTTTTTTGTTCTTTCTCGCTCACTTGCTAGTTATTTTGCCAAGGGCTTTTTACTGGCTAATGCCGTTATCCTGGCCGCCAGCTTGTGGGTTGGTGTGCTGCATCTGCCACTGGGCCAGATTGATCCATTAAATCCGACTGTCTTTAAATTACAAATCACACATAACTTCTTTATGGCCTTAGCGGCGGTGATATGGCTTTCGTTGGCATTTCGCAGCCAAGGGCTGAAGCGCTGGGGTTATGCTCTGCTGGTGTGCCTGGCTGTCTATAACATTATATTTATGGTGCAGGGCAGAACGGGCTATGTCGCTTTGGCTGCGGCTTTTGGCGTGTGGGGGTTACTGTCACTATCAAATCGTCAGCGTTTGGGAATGGTGATATGTGCATTTATTGTTGGAGTTATCGTGATGATGGTACCCAACCGCGCTGTTGAACGGCTGCAACAAGGTGTGACGGAGATTCAAAGTTGCCTGGCAGTCACTCATGAAGTCGATAAAGAGTCCTGTGACAGTTCGATGGGGTTGCGTACCGCATTCATGCTTGAGTCTGTGAAGCTAATAGAACAGGCTCCAGTTTTAGGCCATGGTGCCGGGGGGTTCTGGTTAAGTTTCTCTGAAGATGCATACAGTATAAACCCACATAATGAATATCTGATGCAGACTGTGCAATCAGGAATAGTCGGGTTAGCTTTATTCCTCGGATGGATGTGGTGCTATTTCCGTTCAGCTTTGCATTTGCCTGCACACCTTAGAAATGTATTGGTGGCTTTACTCTGTGCTTATTTGGCTTGTCACCTGTTTAACTCTTTCTTGCTGGATTCCTCGGAAGGGCATTTATTTATTATTCTTACAGCGATCGTTGCCAGTTATTCAGTGATGCCGCCTAAAGAACGATTAGAAATGGAACAAACAGAATAAGGCCATTCACGCAGCGAAGGTTTGTAAATCTAGAAAACAGGTGCACAAAATAGCACCTGTTTTTTTATCTGCTTAATCAGAGAGTTCGGCCGGAGAACCCAAACCTAAATTGTTGTATCCCTCTTGAAAACCAAACAACTCAAGGAACTCATAAGCCGTTGAATACATATGATACGGTGAAAAAAACATCCAGGCAAAAAGTGACAATAAAATCATAATGACAACCAGTAGGATTTTATCCAGTAACACTTTTCCTCCTTATATTATTTGGGCAATAGACTCGCTAGATTGACCCATTATGCCAACCCTGTTCTGTTGCGTAACGATAGCGTAAAACCCCTAAAAACACATGGGGCGTTCCAGTGAATATCATGTGATTTCCGTCACACAACTCAACTGTTAACGTTAACATTAGTGATTAACATCACGAAACAAACGAAGTCGATCTTCTCAAAATAAAAAGTTAACGTTAACAATAGGTGTAAATCTCCAACCGGATATCGCCATGAAACACTCTGTCCGTAGTCAATAGCTGATTTTAAGTGGCTTACTGTTTACGTTTTTCTTTACCTGGTCATCGGCATTTTCATTATTCTCCATCTGGCTTAATCAATATGTCGGGTTAAAGGGAGCAGAAACCGGCGCAACATTTTCTGCTATCGCCATAACGGCGCTATGCGCACAACCGTTATACGGGGTAATACAAGATAAGCTGGGGCTTAAAAAACATCTTTTATGGGCTATTGGTATTTTGCTGCTGATCAGTGGCCCTTTTTTTATTTATGTTTATGCCCCGTTATTGCGCGTCAATATGTTCGCCGGCGCGGTAGTGGGCGGTTTATATATGGGGATGACATTCTTTGCCGGTATTGGCGCTTTGGAATCTTATACCGAGCGAGTGAGTCGGATTAGCGGGTTTGAATTTGGTAAAGCCCGGATGTGGGGATCACTGGGTTGGGCGGGCGCAACCTTCTTTGCTGGCATGCTGTTTAATATTAATCCCAACATTAATTTCTGGATGGCTTCGGCATCGGCCGCACTATTTATACTGTTGTTGTGGCGCTTGCATGAAGTAAAAGTAGATGCAATGGGGCAATTGGAATATGGCAAGAGTAGCACCCTGACACTTCACGATACGTTGTCATTATTGCGTCTTTCACGTTTCTGGGCGCTGGTGGTGTTTGTTACGGGTGTCAGTGTTTATAACGTATATGACCAACAATTCCCGGTGTATTTCTCTTCTTTATTTGCTGATCCTCGTCACGGCAATGAAATGTACGGTTTTCTTAATTCATTACAAGTATTCCTAGAGGCGGGGGGATGTTCCTCGCTCCTTTTTTGGTTAACCGTATTGGCGCTAAGAAAGGTTTATTACTGAGTGGGTTGATTATGGCAATGCGGATATTTGGTTCAGGGCTGGCCCAGGATGCTGCCACTATTTCACTGATGAAACTCTTACATGCGGTCGAATTACCCATACTGCTGATCGCAATGTTTAAGTATATCGCTGCCAATTTTGACCCACGTCTATCAGCCACGCTGTATCTGGTGGGATTCCAGTTCGTCACTCAAGTGTGTGCCAGCCTATTTTCACCCCTGGCCGGTATGAGTTACGACCACATCGGGTTTGCGGATACTTATATGATCATGGGTGCCATTGTCCTCGGATTAACCGCTATTTCCTGTTTTATGCTGCGTGATGAGTCGCATACGGATGATCCTTCCCTGCAATTAACTATCAAGTGAGCACTATGAATTCTTTAATCGAGCGGGCCAATGATGCACTGCAAATTTTAACTTCTCAGGTTGGTCATAATTTCTATCCAAATTTTCATTTGGCCCCACCGGCAGGGTGGATGAATGACCCTAATGGATTGATTTATTACCGCGGGCAATACCATGCGTTCTATCAGCATCATCCTGATGATGCAAATTGGGGACCGATGCATTGGGGCCATGCAACCAGCCTTGATATGCTGAATTGGCAGCATCAACCCATTGCGTTGGCGCCAGGGGATTTTTGGGATAAAGATGGCTGTTTTTCGGGTTGCGCAGTAGACGATAGCGGTGTGTTAAGTCTGATTTATACCGGACATGTTTGGCTTAACGGTGAGGGGGATGACAGCGCTATTCGCGAAGTACAGTGCCTGGCGACCAGTCAGGATGGTATTCATTTTGAAAAACAAGGTGTGGTACTGACCCCGCCCGAGGGCATCATGCATTTTCGCGATCCGAAAGTGTGGTTTGAAGATGATTATTGGTGGATGGTGGTGGGCGCACGTGATGAGCGCGAACATGGGCAAGTTTTGTTATACCGCGGCAGTTCATTGCAGCAATGGCAATTTATGCAAGTTTTAGCGTGCGCAGACGACCGCATGGGATATATGTGGGAATGTCCGGATTTCTTCCCCTTTGGAAATGAACGCATTCTGATGTTTTCACCACAGGGGCTGGCAGCAAAAGGCTACCTCAACCGCAATTTGTTCCAAAGTGGTGTCTTACGCGGCAAATGGCAGCCAGGAGCCGATTTTAAGCCATCGCAGCCTTTTACAGAACTGGATCAGGGCCATGATTTTTATGAGCCTCAGTCCCTACTTACTGCTGATGGGCGGCGAGTCATTATTGGTTTGATGGATATGTGGCAATCGCCCATGCCGACAATCCGATAACTGGAGCGGCTGCCTGAGCTTGCCTCGCGAGTTAAGTATTGATTCTGAAGGGTATTTATTAATGCGCCCGGTGCGAGAAGTTGAAGCATGGCGACAATATGGTCAAACAATTTCACCCACCAGACTGGGGCAAGAGCAGTGCCTTTTGGCTGAAAACTGCCGGAGCATAGAATTGCAACTGACGTGGGATACCACAGCCAGTCATGCAGAAAAATATGGTGTACAGTTAGGTCATAGCCAAGGAATTGGCGGCAGAGTTTCTGTTTATGTGGATAATCAGGCCAATCGACTCATTCTGGATAGATATTATCCACAATATGGACTGACAGGGTATCGCAGTGTGGCGTTACCTGAACAGCGGTTATTATCATTACGTATATTTATTGATAGCTCGTCTTTGGAGGTATTTATCAATGACGGGCAAGCTTGTATGAGCAGCCGTATTTATCCAACCGAGCATGAACGCTGTTTATCCCTGTATGCAGAGAATGGTCAGGCCGAGCTACTACACGGCGAATACTGGCAGTTAGTGGCTAAATCATCACGTTAAAATTAAATGGATGCCCGCTCCAGCAGTGGGCAAGGCAACCGGTGTGTTGATCGTGATTCTCGCCCTTCAATCAAATGAAGGGCCGCTTCCCGACCAATATCATAATGAGGAAGTTGCACCGTCGTCAGCGGTGGCAAAAATAGCTCACCGATGCCGACCATATTGTCATAACCCACTACCGCGACTTGCTGTGGGATGGCAATACCTTTCGCTAACAATACTTGGTAGGCCAAAAAAGCAATACGGTCATTACCACAAATAAGCACATCAAAATCAGGCTTACCTTCAGGACAGTAGCGCTCTAACAGTGGGATTACATCCTGATAATGCTCATCCCCCCACGCCAAATGACATTGATGTAAATGTTCTATTGGTAAGGTGGATTCATGCCACGCCTTTTCAGCACCCGCACGCCGGGCTTTGCCTGCCAAAGTACATTCGGGAAGATAAACACACAGTGGCCGCTGATATCCACGGCTCAACAGCACTTTCATTGCCTGATACTGGCCATCAAAGTCATCAGGAATGTAGCTGGGGATTGAATGGTATTCGCTAACACAATTGGCCAGCACAATATTTTTATCCCGCAGGCGTTCAGGGATGGTGACTTGCCGTAGCCCCATAGACGTAAAAATAATGCCATCGGGGCGCTGGGCCAACAGTTGATTGACCGCACGCTCGCTGTCTTCCTGCGAGGTTAGATTGACCAGAAAACTATTCCAGCCAAACTCGCGAGCGGTCAACTCAATAGACAGTAATATCTCGACGGAAAAAGGGGTCGTAGCGGTATCCCAGGCCAGCACCGCGAGAGTGGAGGTTTTGGTGGTATTGCCCCGCATTTTTCGCGCGGAAAAATCAGGGACATAATTGAGGGCTTCAATGGCCTGCATGACTCGCTGATAAGTCTCTGGGCGCAGTTGTTCTGGGTTATTCATCGCCCGAGAAACTGTCATTAATGAAACTGACGCCAGATTTGCCACTTCTTTCAGCGAAGCCATTACTTTCCTCAATGAGTTATATTGCCGCTTCCATCGGTTGATTATCGTTATCTTGCCATTATTGATCAACCCGTGCGGCGGTGTTGGCTGTCGCTACCCATAAAAAGCCCTCATGAATGAGGGCGGGAGACTAGCGGTTGGCTTTATCATCAGCCTCATCAATCAAGCCATTGGCTATTTTGCTCGCATCAAGATAACGGGAAGAACTTAAGATCCCATTAAGTGTTTCTCGAACGCTGAACAGAAATTGATCATTATCTGACTCGTTAGCACATTCAACCATTAATGCGATAAGCAAAGCTTCATGGGCGATCAAATGACCTTCACCAGGTAAGTTTGCATCAGTTTCACCTTGCTGGGCGCGAACAGATGTTTGATTAAGTGATGACATAAAACTCCTTATTTAATAATTGAATAACCATCACTACTATAGCGGGGTTTCTGTTTATTGCTATGACAGATGGGAAGTCTGTCATAGCATCCATAACAGATAATGCTGTGCCTGTGCCCGCAGGCTGTATTTATTCAGATTATTTCAATAAAGTATCATCTCAACATGCCTTAATTGACCGGGCGATAAATCCGGACTGCGGCGGTGAGGCGTAAGGTGCGGTGCGCTAGCTCTTCTGCCGCTCCGGCATACTGTTCCACCATCGCTGCATTCTGATGCGTCGTTTGGTCTAACTGCCCAATTGATTGGCTAATCTGGCCAAGAGCCTGGGTCTGTTCATGAGTAGAGGTACTGATTTCACTGATTAAAGTAGAAACCTGTCCGGCCTGTTTGACGATGTTATCCATGGTCGCACCCGCATTTTGGACTAATGCACTGCCATCACGAACGCGCTCCACACTGGTTTCAATTAAATGCTTAATTTCTTTTGCTGCGGTGGAAGAGCGTTGGGCTAAATGGCGAACTTCACTGGCAACAACGGCGAAGCCGCGACCTTGTTCTCCCGCTCTGGCGGCTTCAACTGCCGCATTGAGCGCCAAAATATTTGTCTGGAAAGCAATGCCTTCAATCACACTGATAATATCGACAATTCGATGGCTGGAATCATTAATCGTGCCCATGGTTTTAATAACCTGATGCATTAATTCGCTGCCTTTTTCAGCGGCATGGCTACTCATAGCGGCTAGCGATGTGGTCTCATTAGCACTATTGGCGCTGTTTTGTACTGTTGCGACTAATTGCTCCGTCGCACTGACGATGTGTTGTAAATTAGCGGTTGCTTGTTCTGTCCGCGTTTTTAGCTCACGATTCCCCGCGGCAATTTCACTGCTGGCGGTGTTAATGCCATCAACCTGGCCGCTGACGTCATCTGTCAGAGAACGCAGATTCAATCCCAATTGATTGACACTGCGCATTAAATAGCCAATTTCATCAACACGGTTCAATTGCACATAGTCACCGGCTTGCCCGGAAGAAACATCCTGTGCTTGCTGTAAAATTGCTGCGATTGGGCGTGAAACCTGGCGTTCGAGCCAAAGTGACGTGATAAAACCACTGATAAGGGTGGTTGCTCCCAGCCCGAGTAAGGGTAAACCGGTAATACCCATCCCTTTGGCTGCCACCGTCGGCAACAGTGCCGCAGTCAATAATGCACCACGCAAACGCCAGCGTAGCGGCAGTGTTTGAAATAGTGAGAGGAAAGAGAGCCAGCCAGTGCGGACAATCAACCCTCGATGCAGCGCAATACGGCGTTGTTTGGCTTTGCCAGAGTTGAAATCGCCATATAGCGCCTCAGCGTGCTTAACTTCTTCGCGGGTGGGCGCAATTCGCACTGAAATATAGCCAGTCAAACGGCCGTCATGACGCAATGGGGTGGCATTGGCGCGCACCCAATAATAGTCGCCATTTTGACGACGATTCTTGACCAAAGATGACCAGGACAATCCCGCATTTAAGGTCTGCCACATATCAGCAAACGCCGCGGGCGGCATGTCCGGGTGCCGCACCACATTGTGAGGTTGACCGAGCAAGTTCTGATATTCAAAACCACTGGCACGAACAAAGGCAGCATTGGCGTAGGTGATATTACCTTGAATATCAGTTGTTGATTGCAAGGTGGTATCGCGACCAATGGGATACTCCTGTCGGCTGACAGGTTTGTTCACTCGCATAATAACCTCAGTAAATGGGGGATTTCATTTATAACAGTGGAATACAATAATTACTGAGAGTCATCGGCAGTCATAGATAAAACTTTATGCTTTTATTAATTAAAATTTCGATTCCCAATAATGATGCTATTTATTAGTCTTGTTGCACTTATTTAGGGCGTTTCAATATTTATAAAAAGATGAGATTTATTGTATTTATTATTTACACTTAACATTTAAACTGTGTTTTAAATGATGAAAATGTTGATTAATATGATAAAAAACAGTGTGTTATGTTTTATTTTGTTGGTTGGTTTAATGTTTGATTGGTGAGGGTTTTAAATGAGTAATCATTTGCTTTTCTATTTGTCTTTAATTGAGGGTGAATATGTATTGTTTTTGATTAAAAGTTACATAATGTCATCTTTGTTGAGTGTTTGATTTGCAGTAATTGTTAATTATGAATGTTACAATAATTATTTGTTACAGTTGCCTGCCATAACAATCTGAATAGTATTAATTAGGAATAACAAATCCCCGCGCATGCAGGGATAGCTAAGTTAGCCACAAGCAACGAATGTTGAATCAAAACTCGTTTAAGACTAAGTGACTTTTCTTTAACCCCTCTATTTTCATCAGAAAGTCGTAGATGGGGGAAAGTCGTTTAAAATCTTTGCTCAAAATATCAACCAATTGCTCGGAAAATAATATATCCATATCTCTTTGATGGCTGATCAATGCCCACGATTTTTTGTTGTACCACGCGGCCAGCTCTGGCGGCTGGTCTTTAATCAGTGGACGCTTATAGCTTTCACCTTCAATTGAGAAATTGGGGTGAATACATTTTGCTATCTTGAGAAAATCAGCAGGGGCCCGAACCAACTGTTGCCGGAAAAGTTCCATGGTAGTTCGTGATGCGCTGTAGTAACCCAGCCCATATCGCCACCAATCTGGGCCAAACTCAAAAAAGTATGTAGGTGCATCAGTCCAGTTCTTACGCGACCTTTTAAATGTCAGCCAAATATTATTGCGATAGAGTGACTTGTCGCGAGAAAAACGCGTGTCTCGGTTCATACGGGAGATGGTCTTACCAATCGCCGGACGAACTTCAAATAACTCATCAATAGTCAGCATATCTGAGCTTAAATCGGTCACCAGTTTTCGTACTGGCAGCAGTAGGTACTGATCATAGATATCACGATGCTCATCAAACCATTCCTTGTTATTGTTTTGACTAATAAGTTGTAAAAACGTAAGGCCATCCTGAGTCAAGCCGGTAAATTCACTCATAATATTCCTTTCTCTATACTGAACAGAGGGTGTTTCTGGTGCTTTTGATTGATAAAACCGTGCGCCTAAGCACACATCAAGTGATGTTATCTAATGATTGCTGTTGTGCAATCCTTAATGCGGGGGGTATAGGCAGGTGACAGCATCTTAAGCTCTTTCGCGGTACGACGGCCCACGCCCCAAACTGTCTGCGACAGGCATCAGTGCCAATAACTTGTGTTGGCGCACAGGGCCAGATAAGTCACCCCCCCCGGTTTTATGCCATAACTTGGCTGCATGGTTTACCAGTTTGGCTAATATCGAGGTTTTTAAACTTCGTAATGAGTGATCCGCAGATATTGCCGTATTCCATGGGGTTCGTAGTAGTGCGGCTGAAAAAACATTGCAGATATGGAATTAGGTTTCGAAACATACTTGTTTACAGCCGGTGTGAGCGACTAGCTAATAGTGTCAACGGTGTATATTATGCCCAAAATACGTAATCCTGAAGTAATATCCAAAAAGCTGCTAGGTGCCCTGCAACGATTTGTTGATGGACAACCAGAATGATTGTCAGGAAAATATAAAGTGACTTTTGGGGACTATAGAAAGAGCCACACGTAGATGAGGCTCTTTCTGTGTTTACTGAAAAATAAAGTGGATAAAACCAGCAATCAATAGCAAGAATGCGGTGTACTGTAAGTAGTATGTAGACATTGCTTTCATATTTACCTCCGTTGATATCATTACAGTTAATAAGCAATTTCTGCGCCATAACTAACCAGTTGATAAGTTGGGTTTTTGAGTAAACATTCAAGTGAGATAATGCACTGGATTTGGGCGTGGGCACTATTTTGGGGCATCTAACGGAAATACATTTATGGATAATGTCGTGGAAAAGAAATCAGGGGAGTTAACCTCCCCGATAGCGGATATTTAATGTAGCGCTATAAATGATTACATGTTTTATGCGGGTTTTTGCGCGGAAAGTAAGAATATCATTGGGCGTTCTTTTTCTTCATCCAAAGCGGGGTAATCTGTAATTTGCTGTGCTGTCGGGCCCCACTCTTCTAAGTGTTTAATAACAAAACCATGTTTAATCAAAAGATTAATATAAGTTCCTAATGTCCTATGTTGCTTGATAACGCCTTCAGCTAACCAATTTGTTACCCGTTCTCCTTCCGTTTGATAGCTATTGACCGGCCATGATTTTTGCCCATCATCTGCAACTAGCCAACCCGGCTGTTTGGGAGCTGTGTAGATAGGATGCTCTGCAGAAAAAATGAAACTACCACCAGGAAGTAAAGCATCATAGACCGTCGTCAATAGGGCCGGAAGGGCTTTTATATAGTGTAATGTTAGAGAGCTATACGCTAAATTATACATTTGCCGTGGGAGCTTTGTATTCTCTAAATCTTCTTGGCGATAAATGATGCTTTCATCAGTGGTCATTTCTTTAGCACGATTTAGCATTCTTTCTGAAACATCTAGCCCTAAAACCTCAGTCGCGCCTTGTGAGCGAGCGAAGCGACAAAACCAACCATAACCACAACCTAAGTCAATGACTTTATGCCCTGACAGTGGCGGGAGAATTTTACAAATGGCGGGCCACTCTGGCGCACTGTCTAACCCATCGACTGAACGGCTAAGTTTGGCGTAGCCTGAAAAAAAATCCTGATTATCATAAATATTTTGAGTCATGTATCGTCCTCTTTAATTGTTATTCCTATTGTTTCATAAAAAGCATCGCTAGTTTATCACCAATAAGATGATATTAAATAAGACCCTAAGGTCAGTGAATATTATTTTGCTTAGAATGCTTGATGTCAGATATGTGTGAATACGGTGTTGGGGTGAGAATAGCAAATACTTTACAAGTATTAACTAAAATAGCGGCGATGACTTATCTTACTAATTAACTAAAAATAGGCTAAACTTTATACAGTTCGAGTTGGCAATTCATAGTCGACCGTACGGAACCGTTTTTTAACATTTCCAAAGACTGATAAGGTATCCCTATATTGCCCGTGTAGTTGGATATTATGGTCAACCAAGGTGCTTTATCGCTGACTGGATGCTTCTCTTGAAGGAGATAGCGATGACTCCCGTACAAATACTGATTATTCTGGTGCTTACACTTTTTGCATTGTACCGTCAGTCGGTCAGTCACGAGGTATTGTTAGGCCCGGCTCGTTTTAAATGGGCGTGGGTTTACGGGATGGTCGGTCTGGTAGTGGGTGGCACATATATGCCAGCTACAGTGACTTCCTGGGTTGTTTTAGGCAGTGGTGTTTTATTTAGTATTATTATCGGTGTTTTACAAGGTCGCCTTATTGAGATCTGGCGTGAGCCTGATGGGCGTATTTTTTGCAAAGGAACACCACTGACTATTACGCTATTCCTGCTGCTTGTTGGGTCTAAATGGATTATTGGCACACTGCAGTATCTTTATAATCAACCAACTGAACAAGGTGGATTTGGTGAAATCCTGATTATGATTGCCGTTATGGCTGCATTCCAGGTTGAAATTGTCCGACGTCGTATCCGAGCTTTATATCCGGATAACCCGGTTGATTCGTTACCTGAAGGGCGATAAGAACGTGTTCTCTCAGCTAACAGTCGAGGATTGACTGTTAGCTGATATAAGCGTGTAGTAAGATTCTGAATGCCTCAAATCAATCAACAATAAAAAGCTTGGCACCGGATATCGTTGATGAGCGATGTGCTTCTGCGTGGTCTGCGACTTGGTAACTCATGCCTGCTTTTAATATAAAAATACGGCCATCAACGAGTTCAGTGCTTAATTCACCGTCAAGACACAATAATATATGCCCTTTGGAACACCAGTGATCCGCTATGTATCCCGCGCTGTATTCAACCATGCGGACCCGTATGTTACTAAAGTTCTGGGTTCTCCAATATGCAATTCCTTGATCCCCTTTGTGCTCGGTTCTGTCCACTGTAGACCAATCAGTGATGCCGAAAGGGATATCCCCTAGATTCATTTAAACTCCCTAATAGACTGACAGATGAGACTCACATTAGCTCATTAATAAAAGAAATACACAGTCTATTACCTTATTGCCAGTCCAAATTTTATAAAGTGGGCCATACTATGAGAGAAACGGTAAAGCGGAGTTATCAAGCCTATGAAAAACCCCACAATTTTCCAGTTTTTCCATTGGTATTACCCTGACGGAGGTAAATTATGGCAAGAGGTCGCTGAACGAGCGGAACATATTAGCCATCTCGGAATTAATTATGTTTGGTTACCTCCCGCGTATAAAGGTGCTTCAGGAGGGTATTCGGTTGGGTATGACACTTATGACTTATTTGATTTAGGTGAATTTGACCAGAAGGGAACTCGGGCGACGAAATACGGTGATAAAGAAGGGTTATTAAGTGCAATTAACCGACTCAAGGAAATGGATATCAAGATTCTTCTCGATGTCGTGCTCAACCATAAAATAGGTTCTGATGAAAAAGAACAGTTAAGTGTGCATAACGTTAATCCAGAAAATCGTACTGAGATCGATGATGAAGTTATTGAGGCTCAGGCATATACTCGATTCACTTTTCCTGGTCGCCATGGCACCTACTCATCCTTTATCTGGGATAAACAGTGCTTTGGTGGTGTTGACCATATTGAAGACCCTGCAGGTGAAGGCATTTTTAAGATTATAAACGATTATAGTGATGAGGGTTGGAATACAGAGGTTGACGATGAATTAGGTAATTTTGACTATCTAATGGGAGCCGATATTGACTTTCGCAACCCTGCAGTTATGGATGAGTTAACATACTGGGGGGAATGGATATTAGAGACGCTGCCAATTGATGGCTTCCGCTTGGATGCAGTAAAACATATTCCTGCATGGTTTTTTAAACAATGGATCCAGCATGTACAAAATAAAGCAGATCATAATTTGCTTATTATTGCGGAATACTGGTCACCTGATATTGAAAAGTTACAGCAGTATCTGGATCGGGTAGACGGTTCGGCAATGTTGTTTGATGTAGCTTTACATCACAAGTTTCACGAAGCTTCAAATCAAGGCGAAGATTTTGACCTCACACAAGTGTTCAGTGGGACACTAATTGAAGTTGATCCATTGCATACAATCACCATAGTCGCAAACCACGACACTCAGCCACTTCAATCGCTGGAAGCGCCTGTCGAACCTTGGTTTAAGCCGCTGGCATATGCATTGATATTAATTCGTGAGCAAGGTATCCCCTGTGTATTTTATCCGGACCTGTTCGGTGCTAGCTATGAAGATACGGGGGATGATGGGGGGACTTATCAAATAGAAATGCCAATTATTACTGAGTTGGAAAAGTTAATTCAGGCAAGAACCCGTTTCGCACATGGCGCGCAGAGCGACTATTTTGATCATAAAAATTGTATTGCTTTTGCCCGTGCCGGCACAGAGGAAGAACCCGGTTGCGTCGTTGTTCTTTCTAATGGTACTGAAAATGAAAAAACAATTCAGCTAGGGGAGGATTTAGCCAACAAAGAGTTTGCTGATTTTCTGGGCAACCACTCAGCCATTATAACTACTGATGATCACGGCGAGGCTGTATTCCCCGTCAATGGGGGAAGTGTGAGTCTTTGGGTACAGAAAGAATTTTGTGAAAATACGGCATAAATGAGTACGGTATAAATAAAGTGACTTTCTTTTTTGGAATAAGGGTTAAGTCTTTATTGTTCATCATGTTTAACTCTTATTCATTATTGTCTTAGTCTATAACGGGTCATTTGCCTGAAAGGAATAAACAACCAGGTCCATCACTGACTTATGTCTCCTGTCTCAAATTTTTCATGACAATCTTACCAGTGCAACTTAAGCGTTTTGAGCGAGTATGCTAAAATCAGCTTCTCTAAATACCAGGTGGTCAATCATGGTCTTTGTCATTCTTTGGTTTGTTATCGCAGGATTAAGTGAGTATTTGGTGTGGGGCCACCCCCTGCTGGCGGTGTCATTAGCGCTGGTTTTTGTGCTGCTTGGCGGGTATTGGATTTATCGAATCAGAAAAATTCAGGTAAGTGACGAGCATTCTGATGAAGTGAGATCAAAGTCTATCAAAAATATGAACCTTATTTTCTCTGTGGCAATGTTGGCTATCCATGCCCTTATTTTGCTGCTATTACGCTGATTGAGTCATACCTTATAGTATGGCCTGCTGCTAACTGTGCCATTGACTCCAGGCTGATATAAGTATCCAGGCTGCAATAATCCAGCACAAAACAGCCGCTGTTAGGGCAATGGATAAGCGCCAGTGCTCAATGAAAAAGTAAAGTGATATTAAGTAGATAAAATAGGGAATGATCGCCCATAACCCAAAGACGATGGTGACGCGCAGCGCCTGGGTGCTACGTTCACTACCAACAATATAATGAGCGATAAGTGCAAACGTTGGAAACAACGGAATTAAGCCAGCAATATAGTAATGACGCGTTTTCGATAATACCCCAATCAATACCACAATACTGGCACCGATCAGTGCTTTAATTAGTAGGCTCATTATTTTCTCTAACAATCATATAATAAGCTGCCGATAGAGCCTATTTCAATGAAAGACAAAGAAATTTCTATATCGACAGCATGAGTACATAGAGATATTACATGTTTTTGCGGGTTGCTATTGACGATAGCCACTTTTAATTTGAGCCAGTGTATTGGCGAAAACTTCAGCTTGAGCAGCGTCTTCAATATCGGCGATGGAACGTTCGATATTTAAAATTACTTTCCCCGCATCGGCTTGGCCGATCGCTTTAAGCAGTAGGGTCACCGTCGCTTTTAAACATGCGACTTCATTTGCTAAAGTTTCCGGGTCGGCAGAAGTGGTGAAGTCTGGATTACTCATCTTTTTTCCTGAAGTAGTAGCTTGCCTGCGGACAAGGTGATGTGGGCAACTCCGCACCACAGTGCACATAGGTGGCGTTATTAAACAATTGCTGCATTATACCATAAACTGATGATTAGCTTTGATAACATGTGCGCAATCTGCCACGGAGAGCACAAACTAAGGATGTGATGCTGTTAGGGGAGACTCCAGCTGGTTCTTGTTTTTATTCCGGTAGGATGCATTAACTTAATTAAGTTAGGTTTGTTCATAAAAAATATGTCTTTTTTGTGATGCGTAATCCGTGTCAAAACACTAATTTTTAAGGTGAATAAGGTATGGTAATAAATAAAAAATAAGAATAATTCTTACTATTAAGAATAGCGAAAAATTAACTGATTTTTAGTTGTATCAATATGTTGTGTTTCGTTGCATAAACATTAACTTTTTTTGGGCTACCATTATTTGTTTGCCGGGGTGGATACACCGAGGCAAGAAAACTCTTAAAAAAATTTTCTTTTTTTATCAGGCATTAATTGAGATACCTGCGATTTTATGGACATAGTAAAAATGATGATAAAAATAATATCTGTCAAATGATATAGATATGAATTTGCAATTATTCTGTATTCATTATTTGCCCGAAAACAAGTAATATCGTTGTCGTAAGTAAAGCATGATTAGGTTACTCCCTTATTTTTGGAGAATTTTCTTTGATTAGCGTTCTTCTTGTTGATGACCACGAACTGGTGCGCGCAGGGATACGACGCATTCTTGAAGACATCAAGGGTATCAAAGTAGCGGATGAGATGCAGTGTGGTGAAGATGCGGTAAAATGGTGCCGTAGCCATATTGTTGATATCGTTTTGATGGATATGAATATGCCCGGTATCGGCGGGTTGGAGGCAACTCGTAAAATTTTACGCTTTTCCCCAGATACCAAAGTTATCATGTTAACTATCCATACAGAAAACCCGTTACCTGCGAAAGTTATGCAGGCTGGTGCTAGTGGATATTTGAGTAAAGGTGCGGCACCACAAGATGTGGTTACTGCTATCCGAGCTGTCCATTCAGGGCAACGTTACATTGCTTCTGACATCGCACAGCAAATGGCTTTGGGGCAGTTAGAGCCGCCGACGGAAACACCTTTTAGCTGTTTGTCAGAGCGTGAATTACAAATTATGTTAATGATAACGAAAGGCCAAAAGGTGAATGAGATATCGGAGCAACTTCATCTGAGCCCAAAAACGGTGAACAGCTACCGTTATCGGATGTTTAGCAAGCTGAATATTAGTGGTGACGTTGAATTGACCCATCTGGCTATTCGCCATGGTTTGTTTAACGCGGAGACGTTATCAAATAGTGACTGATTGTTTTGATTCTAAAGAGTTTTTAAAAACTGTCACCAGCCAACCTGGTGTTTACCGTATGTATGATAAGGCGGGGACAGTTATTTATGTAGGTAAAGCAAAAGACCTTAAGAAGCGTCTGACGAGCTATTTCCGTGCTCATGTTGCGAGCCGCAAAACGGAAACATTGGTTAAAAACATTGCACAAATTGACGTCACTGTTACCCATACAGAGACTGAAGCCTTATTGCTTGAGCATAATTACATCAAGCTTTATCAACCTCGTTATAATGTGTTATTGCGGGATGATAAATCGTATCCACTCATTTTCCTCAGTGCGGATACCCATCCGCGTCTAGCCATTCATCGTGGTGCAAAGCATGAAAAAGGGGAGTATTTTGGGCCATTTCCAAACTCCTATGCGGTTCGTGAAACTTTAGCACTACTGCAAAAGCTTTTTCCTGTAAGGCAATGTGAAAACAGTGTCTATCGCAACCGGTCGCGACCTTGTCTGCAATATCAAATTGGCCGTTGTTCTGGGCCATGCGTGGCGGGGTTGGTGAGTGAAGAAGAGTATCAGCGTCAGGTCGATTATGTACGTTTGTTCCTATTAGGCAAAGACCAGCAAGTATTGACGCAACTGATTTCTCGCATGGAAGAAGCCAGCCGATTGCTACATTTTGAAGATGCGGCGCGTATTCGCGACCAAATTCAGGCTGTCCGGCGTGTTACAGAACAACAGTTTGTTTCTGGCGATAGCGAAGATCTTGATGTCATCGGTGTGGCTTTTGATGCCGGATTAGCGTGTGTTCATGTGCTATTTATTCGCCAGGGAAAGGTTCTGGGAAGTCGCAGTTATTTCCCTAAAGTCCCTGCGGGAACGGAATTGAGTGAAGTTGTTCAAACATTCGTTGGGCAGTTTTACCTACAAGGAAGCCAGGTGCGTACGCTTCCTGGTGAAATTTTGCTGGATTTCACGCTTGCGGAAAAAGACCTATTGGCATCTTCTCTTTCTGAATTGGCGGGAAGAAAAATCCAGATACAAAGCCGCCCCCGTGGTGATCGAGCCCGTTATCTCAAACTTGCGCGAACCAATGCTTCAACGGCGCTGATTACACGGTTGTCCCAGCAATCAACTATCCATCAACGAATGAAAGAGTTAGCTAAAATTCTGAACCTTGATGAGATAAATCGCATGGAATGTTTTGATATCAGCCATACGATGGGTGAGCAAACTGTTGCATCTTGCGTGGTATTTGATGCAAATGGCCCTGTACGTTCGGAATATAGGCGCTACAATATTAGTGGTATCACGCCGGGTGATGATTATGCGGCGATGTCACAAGTGCTCAAACGTCGATATGGCAAAGCATTAGATGAAAAAAAGATCCCGGATGTTATCTTTATTGATGGTGGTAAAGGTCAGTTATCTCAAGCTTTTGATGTTTTTGCTTCACTCAATGTGCCATGGGACAAGCAAAAACCGCTCTTAGTGGGTGTTGCCAAAGGAAGTGACCGAAAAGCTGGGCTGGAAACATTATTCCTGGCTACTGAAGGGGAGGGCTTTTCATTGCCGCCAGACTCGCCCGCATTACATTTGATTCAACATATTCGTGACGATTCTCATAATCATGCAATAACGGGTCATAGGCAGCGTCGCTCAAAAGTAAAAAATACTAGTGCATTAGAAATGATAGAGGGAGTTGGCCCTAAACGGCGGCAAATTCTGCTGAAGTATATGGGGGGACTGCAACCTTTACTTAATGCTAGCGTCGAGGAAATTGCAAAAGTGCCGAGTATTTCACAAGCATTGGCAGAAAAAATCTACAATGCATTGAAACACTGAAGCTAATGTTGCACCATACTCATAATATCCACACCAGCCAGATAGT